>CAYNWY010000138.1:0-1552 GCA_964401065.1 Candidatus Woesearchaeota archaeon | reverse complement strand
ATAATTTTTTAGTTTTTACTATTTTTTCTAAATCAGAAGGTGTTAATCTATGGTAAGTCGGTAAATTAACTGATAATTTAGCTTTTTCTTCAGCGACAGGACACAGACCCATCTTATAACCGATTTTGTCATATATACTACCTTTCGGATCGATTACATTCTTATACCAATTCCCCAGCAATATACCCCTTTTTTTAGCATGAGAAATTATTGTTTCTGCATTATTGGATAAAATATTAAACCGTAGATAGATTGCTCCATCACATAATTTTGGAAGTTCAAAATTTTGTTGTTTGTTGAAAATATGATAATAATATGAGGCAATCTCTTTCCTTTTTTTATTGAAAGATTCCAGTTTCTTTAATTGAGAAATAAGTAATACTGATAAAGCATTAGGATATCTTGTTGGAAAATTTGGCGGTTTTTTTCCTTCCAGTTCTTCCTTATAAACAGGTTTTGAGAGAAGATGTAATTTTTGGAGTTTAAGAAGGATCAGTTTCCCTATAAATATATTATACAAAGGAAGGATTATTGCAAAAGCAATAGGGTGTAATAATTGCTGAAAAATCCAAAAATAACCTGGGTAAGGCATCTGTCTTTGAATATCTCTTAATTTTAAAAAATTAATTTCAGGTTTCGAATTTATTACTGCTATTCCTCCAAAGACAGAGGAGATGACCTTATCTCTTCCAAGGCTGAAGAATGCTGCATCTCCAAATGTTCCCACCTTTCTATCATTTATGGTCGCACCTAAGGCTTGTGCACAATCTTCTATTAAAAGAAGGCGGTGTTTCTTTGCAATTTTCTTTATCAGGTCAATTTTTGCAGGAATCCCGAATGTATGCTGGACTATTATTGCCTTTGTTTTTTTGCTTATATGTTTTTCCAGTAAACTTGGATCAATATTTAAAGTTTCATCAATATCAGCATAGATTGGAATTGCTTCCAGCCAACATAGGGCATTAGGAACTACAACACAAGTGAATGCCTGAATTATCACTTCATCGTCTTTACCTATTCCGAAGGTTTTCAGTAAAGCGTAAAGAGCCACCCGACCGCTGTTAAAAGAAACAGCATCCTGGACATTTAAATAATTTTTGAACCACATTTCCACCTTTTTAATATCTTTCCCTTTTTTCCATGACCACGGGCGGAAAAGAATATTAATAGCCTTATAAATTTCTTCACTTTGTGTATTCGGTGAAAGAGATATAGCAATAGGGTTTTTTACCATATTAACCAATTCATTAATAACACCAGAGAATTTTCATTCTCTTATTATTTTATTTAAGCATTATTATCAATCATGCTCGGAAAACATCTTGTCAAAAGTCGGGTCATTCTTTCTTAACCAGTCCGTAAGCATGGCTGCGTGTTCTTTTTCTTCATCCCTGTTATGAGCTAGCAGTTTCTTAAGCGACTCATCGCTAGTTGCTTGAACTCTTTCTTCATAAAGAGATATTGCTTCCAGCTCTTCGATAAGAGACTGTCTTGCCCTCGCTAAATCTTTACCTTTTTCATCAAGACTGTCTATGTCATGACTATGATGATG
>CAYNWY010000137.1:0-1609 GCA_964401065.1 Candidatus Woesearchaeota archaeon | reverse complement strand
TTAATCAAGTTGGTCTGGGAAGCGTTTTGTAAATTAACATAATTCTGCATGGAAGTGTTGATTTCATTTACCTGGGTTGTGTTGTAATAGTTAGCTTTTTCAGCACTCCAATTCCCAACTGAACTTATCATGTTAGACAGATTAGAGAACAAGGAAGTAACCCAGTTGACTACAGATTCATTGTTTGCTGAAATTCTTTGGTCAATTGTCTGGTTCAATAGGGTTTCATTAAAAGCTAGATTTACAGTTCCGCTTGTCTGCCCCCCAGTCAAATAAATGTTATCTGTGTTTACTGCATCAATGTCCCCCACTCCTGGAGCAGAGATATCAGAACAATACCATAAATTTGAAGTAACATTCCATTTTACAACCTGTTCATTTGCACAATTCAATTGGCTTAAAGTATCATTAACATCCACAAGATAAGTTCCATTTCCAAAATAATAACTAGCAGTCATATTGTAAACTCCCATGCTAAAATTAGAATCAGGTTCAACACCACTAAGCGTGATATTTCTAGCCCTGAAAGAATAAGGAGTTCTTGCGATTTTTGCTGAATCTTTTAAGGTGCCATTTCTATAATAACATAAATAATATTGCTCAGAATAATTTAATGAAACGTTTGGAAGATAATAAGAGATAATCCCTCTTGTATCTGTTGTTAGAGTTGTAGAATTTGTGTAAACAATATCAGAACAAGCAGTATTTCTAGAAATATTAAACACAAATGCAAATGTTCCGGAATTGATTGTTCCGTTTGTATAAGTTGTCTGAATATTCAAGTGCAAGTCTTCAGAAATTGACTCAGCAAAAACAAAACTGATGGACAAAAGAAAAGCAAACATGAAAAGGAAGCCTTTAAGAAATCTGTTTTTCTTTTTATTAGATGTTCTTTTTTTTGTGGGATATTTTTTAAATTCAATTTTTTTATTTACAAATGAAAGATACCATACACTATTTGACATATACTATTATTAATATAAAAACAAAGATAAAAAAAAGGAACTATATCGGGCCCTAAAACCCAAAATTTGGGCCCTTTTCTCATTTTTTGGAAAAAATACATTTTTTCTTAGATTTTTTGAGTTGTAAGTAAAATAAGGAAAATAAAACACCGACGATAAAAATTCTCAAAAATGGGCTGTAAGTAAAATTTATAAAACCTAAATTCCTTATTTTTTAGACTAAAAGAGGAAAGATGAAAAGGCCCATAAAGATATATTTAGATTTTGAAATGCAAAGAAGATTATTACAAAAGGCTAGCGAAACCGGATTCAACGGCAGAGGCGCCTTAACAAAGTTTATGGAAAAGGTTGCATCAGAGGATGTTTGCTTTTTGGATGATAATTTAAGAAAGATGTTACGAGCTCTGTTTCCAAGCAAAAATAGTCAAAACCAACAAGTAAATAATAGTTAAACCAATAAGTAAATTTTAAATAGATTAAAATATCAGATATTCTAGAACGAGCCTATAGCTCAGCCTGGTCTAAAGTGCTAAAGCACAAGACCATTCTGAAATTATAAGTTCAAAAAAACACGAGCCTATAGCTCAGCCTGGTCTAGAGCACCGCTCTTATATGATTGCAGTTCATTGGAATTGCATCTCTCA
>CAYNWY010000136.1:0-1667 GCA_964401065.1 Candidatus Woesearchaeota archaeon | reverse complement strand
CATCTTCTTGGAACAATGAATTTAATAGGGGATGGAATTCATAATTTAATTGATGGACTTATAATTGCTGCAGCTTATTTTGTAAATTTGCCTCTTGGGATTGCAACAACTCTCGCAGTTATAGTTCACGAAATTCCTCAGGAGATAGGTGACTTTGGAGTTTTGTTATATGCTGGATTTTCAAAAAGAAAAGCACTCTTCTTTAATTTCCTTTCAGCTTTAATGGCTATGATTGGAGCAATTATAGGAATTTTATTCAGTGAAAATTATCAAGCCTTTGTATCCATAATAATTCCTCTCGCTGCTGGAGGATTTTTGTATATTGCAGGCTCAGATTTAATTCCAGAAATCCACAAAAATCAGGAAAAAGGATTTCCATTTAAGAATCTTATAGGAATTCTTTTAGGGATATTAATAATGTATCTTCTCACATTCTTGAAAATAGTTTAAGAATAAATTAATTAATATGTAAAATAATCTTAATATATTGTTCAACATTAACTTAAATGCTATAATTACAAAGAATGATTTTACTAAGATAATTATTAACCAACTCAATTTTTCTTCAATATATCAATTCCCTCAACACAATCCTCAATCCTGCTAGGGCTCTCGCAAACAATTGTAATATTTTTATCTTTAGGCAGGTTTTCAAGAAGTTCTTTCCATTGTTCTTTCTTTAGACTAATATGATTTCTTTCCCCTTTTTCACCATATTCAATTCCTGAAAAATGGCAATGCCATTCTTTCTGTGGAAAAAGCTTTTTTATCTTTTCATAATCAACTTTTTTCTCTCTTGCCAAAATATGTGCAAAATCAATGCAGAAACCACATCCAGTTTCTTTTACCAGTCTTGAAATTTCCTCGACGCTGCCGAAGACATTTATTTTTCCCATTGTCTCTGGGCACAATTCCACTTTCCATTTCTTTTCTTTTATTGTTTCCATCATTTCTATAATTCTTTTTTTTATATTTTGGAAGGCTTCTTCCTTGTCCTTGGATTTTCCATAATATCCTGGATGAAAAACAATACTTTTTGCACCTAAAGCATCTCCTATCTCGCAGCACTTAAGAATTCTCTGCATGCTCGCATGAATCTTTGGTTTTTCTTCTGAATTCAAATTCACATAATATGGAGCATGAATACTTAGAAGAATCTTCTTTTCCTTTGCAATTTTTCCAATTCTTTCAGCCTGTTCCCTATCCATGTAAACTGAATAAGTAAATGCAATTTCACAAATTCCAAAACCTTTTTTATGGTATTCCTCAAGAACTTCTTTGCTCTCCTCAACCCCCCCCAATCCAGAAGGCCCAATCTTTATGTTTCCCATGAAAAGAAAAAGAAAATAGTGTTTTTATAATTTATCTAAGTTAGTGCTATAACCCTGACTATGTACATAATTTAATATTTCCTCCAATTTTTTCATAATACCAGAATCTTGTATAAACTCATTAGTAAAGGTAATATGTCTGTCGGTATCATCTATTTCAGCACCAATATATAGACTTTTTTGATTCTCCAGGGGATTTCCCCTAACCAGCCCAGCCATTTTCCTTTTATTTGAGCTGTCATCACTTATAATCCTAGAAATTCCCTTCAATATTTCTTCTTCCATAATTCATTCCAAATCTTTTTGTTTTTAAACTTATTCTTTTTAGAATTAACT
>CAYNWY010000135.1:0-1668 GCA_964401065.1 Candidatus Woesearchaeota archaeon | reverse complement strand
TATACTCCATTTTACTTTTTACTAAAAAGTAAAGGTTCTATTTAAATGTTTCGATACTATTTAAAGTTTTTTAACAATAATTTAATTTTAGGAAGAGACTCTTTTGCTATTCTTTCACCTTCTCCTATAAACTTTTGAATTTCATAGAATTTGAATGACTTAATTTTTATTATATCTGGTTTAATAATTAACAAGTTTTTGTCCTCTTCATTAATATTAAATTTTGTTGATTGGGTTCTCAGAATTTCATAAGACCTCATCAACGTTTGAAAGATGTTTGGCTCTTTGAGTTCTATTTTGTTTTGCATAGTTAAATCTACGCTAATTATAACATTTGCACCCATTTCTTCAGCTATATTTGTTGGAGTTGGATTTATCACGCCTCCATCTACTAAAACCTTTCCGTCTACTTTTACTGGGGGAAATATTCCGGGTATGCTGATACTAGCCATTATAGCATCTACTAACTTCCCTTTTTCAATTATGAATTCTTCTCCAGACTCTAAATCAGTTGCAACAATTTTGAAAGGTATTTTTGTATCTGAAAAAGATTTATCTCCAATTAATTCTTCGAGAAAATTTTTAATCTTATTTCCGGAAAGTAGAGACTTTTTTGGAATACTTATATCTACTAATTTTATTAATCTCCATTTTGTTAAAGAAACTGCTGTCTTTTCCAGTTCTTCAATATTGGGATTAAGAGAATAGCATGCACCGATTATTGCGCCCATGCTGCTTCCAACTATGTAATCAATCGGAACATTATTTTTTTCTAACATTTTCAACACCCCAATATGTGCCAAACCCCATAAACCACCACTTCCTAAAGCAAGTCCAACTTTTAATTTTTTTAGCGGTTTTTTCTTTCTCCTATAAAAACACCAAATCGCTACGCCAATAGCTATGATTATTATCCCAATGACTGAATAAAATAAAGTTGTTTTCACCATCTTTTTGTCTATGAGTATAATTCTTTTTACTTTTTAATCTTATCTTTCTCCAGCAGAACCAGCAAACTAGGGACAATTGTAATTGCAACTAACATACAGAAAGCAACTCCGAAACTCATGATTGTTCCCATTTCTGCCATCACCTTTAGTTCTCCTAAAGACATTGCTTGAAATCCAATTAAAGCTGCAAGAGTTGTAATAAACATGGGCATTAACACTCCATTCATTGTAATCTCCATTGCTTTTCTTTTATCATTGTTTCTTAACTCTTGTTTAAACCTTACTATAACTTGAATTCCAAAATCAATTCCAATTCCAATTATCATTGAAATTACTCCAGAAGTCGCTGGCGATATCCCCATTCCAATTAAACTTGTAAATCCAAGCGCCCAAACAGCCCCAAATAAAATGGTGGTTAGGGAGAGCAATCCATTTTTAAATGACCTAAACAACAACAAGAGAACAACAACAATTCCTATTAAAGATATCATTGAAGTTTTGCTCATATCTGGCTGGATAAGTCTTTTCATAACAGAATCTCTAACTATTTCTCCTGCTAACTGCACTGAAACCCCTGCTGGCTTTTCTGTTTTATCAATTATTTCAGATAATTGTTTTTCAATTTCTTCTGCATTTGATTGGGCCTCTTCATTTAAGATTATTCTTATTAAAGACATGCTATAATCTTTGCTAATGTAGTTATTAACAGCAGGATTGC
>CAYNWY010000134.1:0-1669 GCA_964401065.1 Candidatus Woesearchaeota archaeon | reverse complement strand
ACAGAAAAAGCTTGCCATTAGTCAAAGACTAATGGAAATAGGAAGAATTATAAAGGAGATTTAATATATTTAGACATGGCTAGGAAAGTAGTTTTATGTTTAATATTTTTATTGTTATTTAGTTTTATAAATTTTATATCTGCTTATAAAACTTATGATATTTCGGAAGCAGAATTTGAAGCAGGTTATACTCAAGACCTTTCTCCAGGAGATAAAATAAATTTTCCTTTTAATGGGGGAACTTATTATTTTAAAATGGGGAGCATATATAAAAAATCTGTTAATGTGGGGGCATCAGAAAACAGTGGGCAGTTCCTTATTATTGATGATGAACATCCACAACTAGAAGTCAATTTTGAATTAAATTATGATTGGAATTATGATTTAAATGTAAAATTAAATAGTATCGATTGGGTAACAGCATTTATTGCTAATGAAAGTCAAAACAGTGCAAGTATAACAATTAAAAAAACTAATGAAGAAATTCCAAAAGATACAAACCTTCCCTATATTTGTCAAAAATATTACACTTGTGATGATGGCTCAAAGGTAGAATATTGTAGTTTAGAAGGTCAAGGATGTAAATGTAAAAACCCTTATTATTTGTGCCCTAAACCCGAACCAGAACCCTGTGAAAAATTTTATACTTGTCCTGATGGTTCTGAAGTTCAATATTGTGAAGTTATCACTTCTCAAAATGGAGGAGGGTGTGGTTGCAAAACTAATCCAGAATCTCTATGTGAATCTACTTCTACAGAAACATATTTTAAATCTTGTTCTTATATTTGGGATTCTTCTACCCATATAGGGGAAACAGTAAAAATTTCAGCAAGCATAGTTGATGAAAAAGGAAATAAAGATTCAGATTCGGCAGAGGTAAATGTTGTTGAGAACTCATTGGTTGGTGGGGGAGGGGGAGCATACCCAATGGATGGAAAAGTTTTAGATATTCAAATAACAGAACCTTCAAGTGGGAGTAATGTTTTTGGAGCGTTTGAAATAAAAATTTCTTCAAAAGGACCAAATAAATTAGAAGAAATGTCTTTAGGAATTTCTGGAGAGGATTGGGGAATTGGTTTTCCTATTTCTAATAGAAATTGTGTGGCTGGTAATTCTGGAGGGGGAGGTTCTGAAGGGGAAAATAAATGCGAGAAATTTCATATTTGCCCAGATAGTGTTGAAATCCAATATTGTTTTATTCATAAAATGTATGATGATAAAGGAGAGTTAGTAGGAGCAGGTTGTGGTTGTAAAGCTAATCCAGAAGCACTGTGTGAATCTCCAAATTCTGGTGGTGGAGGAAGCAAACCCACAGAAATTCCTTCAACAGGAGGGGGTAGAGGAAGTAATGAAACACCAATTATTTGTAATGGGTGTATTTTAGGAGATAAATGTGTACAAATAGGATATAGAGCAAATGAAAAATATTGTGATATCACTAGTGAATTTTTAGAACAAAAAGAAGCAAGTTTACAATGTGATAATAATTTTGAATGTTCCACTAATCTTTGTATTGATGATGCTTGCGTAAGTGGTAATGTGTGGCAGAAATTCTTAAGGTTCTTTGGAAGATTGTTTGGGAGAGATTAATCTTTTATATGTATTTCTTATTCAATATAAAAATATAAATATTTGCTCTTATCTTACAACCTATGCCAAAATGTCCAAA
>CAYNWY010000133.1:0-1749 GCA_964401065.1 Candidatus Woesearchaeota archaeon | reverse complement strand
CATCCATATTTCCTAACATTAACACTGCACTCTCCTGGTTAAATTCAAGTTTAGTGTAAATAAAAAAATATATTGCCAAGAAGAGGACAATCGAAAAAATAATTCCAAAAACCACCCATTTAAACCTCGCCATGATAGATAGAAAGAAGAGAGAACTATTTTTAAATATGTTTAAACAAAAAAGAAAACAAGAGAAGAAAAAATTAAAAAGGTTTATAAAAAAGGCATTGCTATTATTCCAATGAGGTGTAAAATAAATATAAGGTATAAAAGTATATTTATTCTTGTATTTGTTATTTCTTTACTTGGTTTAATTTCTGCTCCGATTTTCTATTCAGTATCCTGGAATATGACAGAGGCATTAGCAGGACAGCCAGTTAGATTAAATATTAATGGAGAATTAGGAGGACATGAAATATCTTTTCAGGTATTCGAAAGAGATGCAGGAGGTACAGATGATAGTATTATTAATTTTGGTGGAACAAACCCACCAAATATAATGTATGGTTCTCCAAATACATACAGTACCTGGATTTCCGAATATCATGATGATACAGACGAAGGACAAACAAATCCTCCAGAATATTATTTCATTGCAAGAGCTGTTGGGTATTCTGCATCAATGACAAGTTCAACTGTAGATGCAGACATGTTAAAAGTATATATTTGTGGAGATGGAATTTGCACACCTGCATATGAAGAAAATTGTTCAACTTGTTCAACAGATTGTGGAGCTTGTGCTCCAATATGCGGTGATGAAACTTGTAATGGTGCAGAAACCTGCTTAAATTGTTCAACAGATTGTGGAATTTGTCCTGAAATTTGTGATTTAACTTCTGCAATTTGGAATGTAACAGAAATATTAGCAGGACAGCCAGTAAGATTAAATCTTAAAGGAGCATATTGCAATGGAGAGACAATTACATTCGAGGTTAGAGAAGATGATTTTCTTTCAAGTGATTTTATAGAAAATCTTCCAGTTATTGTATTCGGTTCTCCAAATACTTATGGAACTTGGATAGTTAAATGGGTAGATGATAACGGGGGCTTACAAACCAATCCCCCAGAATATTATTTTATAGCAACAGTTGAAGGAACAAGTGAATCAATAACAAGCTCAAGAAGTTATGATTATATGCTTAAAGTAGAGGAAATAATTCAGTGCATGGGTGTTAACTCTTGCTCCAATTATCTGACAGAATCTATCTGTGAATCTGATATGTGCGGGGTAGGAGAAGATAGTGCTCCAAATTCAATTTTTTGTGGTGAAACTTTTAATCCAATAACAGAATGCAATGAATCTACAAATTGCGAATGTTATTGGGATGATAATTTGGATGTGTGTGAATCTGACTGGGATTCAGAGTCAGTTTGCCCAACAGAAACATTAGAGATTGGGACTTGCTCTTATACTGAAAACAGTGGAGACACTTGCGAGGATGATGGAATGTTTACTCGTTCTTTGAGTGCTTTTTGGGAATGGGCTCCAGGAAATGAGATTACACAATCAGATCCATTAGGAAAGGAAAGTGAATGTATCAATCTTCAGGAAGTCTTAAAGTGCCCTGCTTCAACGCAGGTTCCTTTCTTTGGAATATACAATATAGTGATAGCAACAACTATAATTGTTCTAGTTTATGTTGGTTACTATATTCATAAGAAAAAGAAGAATTTTAAGAAAAAAATAAAAAAATTTTAGTATAAATAAAAAAATATATTACTAAATTTAAATTCTCTTTCTTCTTAATA
>CAYNWY010000132.1:0-1838 GCA_964401065.1 Candidatus Woesearchaeota archaeon | reverse complement strand
TCTGATTGGATTTGAAGTAAGGCAGTGACCCGAGTTCGAATCTCGGTGGGGGCGTAAAAGTTTTTGTTAAACATCCAAATGGTAAATAAAAAGATTGGTTGTGCTAAAAATTTCTAAAGGATAACAAAACATAAATAGCCTCACCTTTCTTCTAAAATATGTCTTTTTCAGATAAAGATAAAGAAATAATGGGTTTTGCACTAGAAGAAGCAAAGTCTACTTTGAAGGATGGAAATTTTCCAATTGGAGCGGCTTTAACAATAAATGATAATTTGATAGGAGTCGGAAGAAATCTACTTCATACAAATGAAGATTGGTATTCTCATGCAGAAAATAATTTAATCCAAAAATACTCTAAATTAATAATGGATGAAACAAAAAAAGGTTCCAGAGTTGAATTATTTTCTACTATAGAGCCCTGCCTCATGTGTTTTGGAACTTCTCTTTTACATAGAATTCCAAGAGTTGTTTTTGCTTGTCCTGATCCGCATGGAGGTATAGCAACATTGGAAAAGAATAACTTCCCTCTTGTTTATAGAGACAGATGGCCTAAAATTGAAAGAGGTCTTTTAGCGAAAGATTCGCAAGAACTAATGATAAACTTTTTAGAAGGAAAAGACACTAAGATCTTTAATCAAATGCTGAGTGCATATAGAAATATGAAAATTTAAAGATAATATTAAAAAGAATCCTTCATTATAAATAAAATGAAAAACCCCGCGCTAAAGCGCGAAGTATCTGAAGATAAAAAACAAGAAACAAGATAAAATGTTATTAAAGAATAACCAGCAGGGAGTTACTCAACACTATTCAGAGGATTATGAGTTAATAGAATTAAATTTTGAGGACGGCAATTCCTCGCCAAACTTGAAAGTCTGGGTATCCTCGCCGTGGATGTAATGACAAAAATAGACCTACATCTCCATTCAACACATTCAGATGGATTGTTGACCCCAAAAGAAATAATTGATTATGCTATAAAAAAAGGCATTTCTGCTGTTGCTATAACAGACCACGATAAAGCAACAGCAAATGAAGAAGCAAAGATTTATGCAGATGAAAAAGGAATAGAATATGTTCCAGGAATAGAAATAACAATAACCCCTCCTAAAGGAATTAGAGAATTACACTTAGTAGGTTTATTTATTGATTCTAATAATGAAGAAATAAAAAAGATTAATGAAAGGCACAGAAGATATGCAATAGTAATTGCAAAAAAAATTATTGAAAAATTAAATGAATTAAATTACGAAATAACTTTTGAGGAATTGTCAAAAGAAACAGAAGGAGAACATTTTGGAAGACCATTTATTGCAAAGATTCTTATGAGAAAATATCCAGAAGAATTTAAGAAAAGAAGTGAAGTTTTTGATAAGTTATTAGGGAAAAATGGAAAAGCATTTATTTTGCCTAAAGGTACAGAATTAGATGAAGCAATCAAAATTATCCATAACGCAGGAGGAATTGCAATAATTGCACACCCTTGGTATTTGGGCGAGAATATGTTACAGATTTTAGAGGAATTCATTTCATTTGGGGGGGATGGAACTGAACTAGATTATAAACCAAAAGAAACAATTCCAGAAAAAACAAGGGAGATATTAGAGGATTTTGTTAAAAAAAATAATCTAATTATTTCTGGGGGAACAGATTTTCATGGGAATAAAGAAAATGGAAAAGAAATAGGAGATTTTGGAATTACAAAAGAAGAATTTAGTAAATTAAAGGAATATTGGAAAAATAACCAAAAAAGTAATATTTTTAAAAAGGTCTAGTCTTCTTTTATGACATCCTCCAGCACACTAAAGTGTGCGGTTTCCATGATGTGAATCCTGACA
>CAYNWY010000131.1:0-1916 GCA_964401065.1 Candidatus Woesearchaeota archaeon | reverse complement strand
AAATTTCCCAAAGAGGAAAAATAATGGCAATTCAAAATTTACATAAGGCACATAAGAACAAAAAAGATGAATTTTATACTCAATTTGAAGATATAGAGAGAGAACTTAAACATTATAAAAAACATTTTGAAAACAAGATAGTCTTTTGCAACTGTGATGACCCAGAAGAAAGTAATTTTTGGAAATATTTCTCTTTAAATTTTGATTCTTTAGGATTAAAAAAATTAATTTCAACCCATTTTGAAAATGGCAAACCTGCATATAAATTAGAGATTTCTAAAATAAATAAAAAAGAGATAAAAACTCCTTTAAAACAAAAGGGAGATTTTAGAAGCCAAGAGTGCGTAGAAATTTTAAAGGAATCAGACATTGTCGTTACGAATCCGCCTTTTTCTTTGTTTAGAGAATTTGTTGCTCAATTAGTTAATTATGATAAAAATTTTTTGATAATTGGGAATATTAATGCTATAACTTATAAAGAAATATTTAAACTAATTAACGAGAATAAAGCTTGGCTCGGAATAAATCTTGGAAGAGGTATTTCTGGATTTATAGTCCCAAAACACTATGAATTATATGGAACTGAAACTAAGATTGATAAAGATGGCAACAGAATAATATCGCCAAATAATTGTTTATGGCTAACTAATTTAGATAATTCAAAACGACACGAAGATATTAATCTTATAAAAAAATATACAGGAAACGAAAAAATATATCCCAAATATGATAATTATGATGGTATTAATGTTAATAGAACTAAAGATATTCCATGGGATTATGGGGGGGCAATGGGTGTCCCCATAACTTTCCTGCACAAATTCAACCCATCTCAATTTGAAATAATTCAGTTCCGAAAAGGAAATGACAAAAAAGATTTATCTATAAATGGTAAATGTCCTTATTTTAGAATTTTAATAAAAAATAAGCGATTAAAATAATAGGAAATACTGCTTAATCTCAAGAGAGTTATTTTTTTGTTATCTGGTTGAATATTTCACTCCCTAATACTTGGAGAGAGGTTTTTGAGACCTCAATCATTATGTCAAACATTTTTTTCGCATCCCATTTTTTCCCATTACCTTGCGTGTAAATTGAAGTTGCTTGAAGCATTATTGTTTTCTGGTTATGCTTAACAAACTTATTTTCACATAAATTAGTATTAATTGGCATTCCATAATTGGCAGAAGTTAATCTATCTATTCTGTTTAACATACCAGAATTATAATTAAGTGTTATAATTCTTCCATCTGGTCTTTTAACTGAAATATTTTCTGTAAGAAAATTCGACCCCTCCAGAAATAAGACATAAGGGAAATGAGATTCAAATAACATAAAATTGGCTATTTCTGATATGTTTTTATGTGACCTCTCTATTGCGTTACCCGCCGCCATTAAGTCTTGGTCATTGTCTTTGCCAACCAAATTTCCCTTTTGGATATTTTCAATATCCTTTCCTTGATGTTTAGCTTCTGATACTAATATTACTCTCCAGTTGCCAATATCATCCTTTACTTCAATTATTCCACCATCAGGTTTAATGCTTGAATTTGAAACAAAAAGAGTTTGCCCTAAACTTTTATCAACTTTCTGTAATGCTTCGTTTATTTCTTCTTTACTTATGCTTTCTCTATATCTAAAAGATAATTGAGGATAATCTTTTTCAAGCTGTTTAATTACAAGATGTGAAATTTTACTCACAGTTGTATCGTGTAACTTTGCTTCATCTCCAAAGATACCCACTACACCTTGAGACTCTTTATGTTGATTTGTTAATCTTTCTGATTGATTTTTTTTAGCCATAAAAAGAAGATAATTTACAAACTTAAAAACTTATCTACCAACCGCTAACTCACCAATGTAATTGTTAAGAAAGTTTTTTAAACCAAACTCAAATATTTCTATAATGAGTAAAG
>CAYNWY010000130.1:0-1940 GCA_964401065.1 Candidatus Woesearchaeota archaeon | reverse complement strand
ATAATTTCATTTTTCTTTGTTATTTGAAATTTCCTAAAATCTTTTCCAGCAATAGACTTATACAATGTCTGTTTTAATACAAAACTTAAAATTCCTTTATCTTTGAGGTATTTATCCATAGCGATATATGTAAAAAGAATAGATAAATCGTCATGTGCGTATCCCATACTGGCTTTCATTCCTTTATGAGAAAATAATTTGTAAACATCTTGGTATAAAATTCTCAACTTTTCTTTATAGTCGTTTGATAAGAAATCCCATTTAATCCATGGTGGGTTGCCAATCACATAATCAAACTCTGTATAGAGTAATGGGGCAAAAGAGTTCTGTATTATTTTTACCCAGATTTTATTCCTATCACTTTTATGTAGATTAATCAATTCTTCATAAAATTCAGAAATTTCTTTGATATCTTTCTTATCAATTGCTACCTCTTTTGCTAATAATTTAATAAAATCTTCTATTGGATAATATTGTGGTACTGTTTCCTCTATAATAGAAAGTAATTTATCTAATTTCTTTTCTACCACTATCGATTTAGGAATAGAAAAAGTTCCGACTACAGTTTTTAATTTATAAGAATCATTAAGAAGAGTGCCTTTTCCCCCTATGGTTGGGGTGATTATTGAGTCAGTCAGATAAATTGGTATAGTAATAGGTTCACTTTCTGTTGATTTCAATAAATCACTAATTGCTATAAGATAATTTGTTCTTGCAGTTAGAACTGCAACTGGATTAACGTCAAATCCCACAATATTATTCAGAATCCTTTTCAAAAGAATTTTTGGTTTAAGCTTTGGTTCAGAAATTCCATTTGATTTTTTAATCCTATTTATGAACTCAATTATAAAGCCACCAGAACCACAACCAGGATCTAAAACTTTCTCATTCGGTTTTCCTTTATATCCAGCTTCTTCTACTGCAAGTTGTATAAGCCAGTCAGGAGTGTAATATTCCCCAAGATCATGTCTTATTCTTTGAGGGACTATATCTTGAAATAAGTTTTTTAGTAAGTCTCTAGATATGTGTTCATCATTAATAAAACTTTGAGGGTCATATTCATTAACTAGTTTTAATATATTTTTGACTTCTTTTTCAATATCACCATCAAAAACATCTAAATACCACGAGAAAAATCCTCCCTCAATATAGTTATCAATCTTCATATAATCTTTGAAGAACATCCCCTCTTCGATGTACCTTAAATCTTCTTCAATATCTTTAGAATTTATTAAAAGTCTAATTGGTGTTTCAGGGTACATTTTCAAATTGATACAAGCAATTTCAGAAGCAAACAATTTAATGATGAACGCATAATAACTATATAATACAAATAAAAACCTATCAACTCTAATGTTCTTTTCATCAATTAAGATTGATTTTATAACTTCTTCGAATTCAGATTTTAATTTTGTTTCATCGAGAATTCCACCATAAATATATCTAAATGTCTTATCCCATTCGTTAAACAAAACTTTTGCTCTTTCATGTCCATTATCAAGAGCATAACCTAATTTTCTATAAAGAACAGTTATATGTTTTCTTATTACAGGCGAATCAATAGCAAAATCTCTCCTTAATAAAGAGGGATGAACTTGTTTCTTTTTTACACCCACTAATAATAGAATCCAATCAAATAAACTGTTTTCAGAAAATTCCCTTATATTTTCTGACCAGTTTTTATCTTTTAGGTCATATTTTACAAATACTATTTTTTTACCATCAAAAACTATGCCCACAAAATTAGGTTTTCTATGCTCATCAATTTTTTCTAAATATTGTTCTTTTATTTGTTTAATGGCTGATTTCAGTTCTGCATTTGAAGATAGGAGATTATGTTTTTTAAATTCAATCACTAAGTTACTATACAGTGCATCTGTTCTCCCTTTTACTTTCATTAGTCCAATTGAACCAGACTCATACTCTCTAACATCAGTAAG
>CAYNWY010000129.1:0-1954 GCA_964401065.1 Candidatus Woesearchaeota archaeon | reverse complement strand
ATTCGATGAATATCCCAATCAATCAAACATTAATTTTATTGATCTAGAAGAAAAAATTGAGAAGAATGAATTAAACTTCAAAGAAAATGAAGTTTTTAATTCTTTTTACTCCAACTCAGCTATCAGAGAAGGTATAAATTACATCCAATATAGAGATATAGATTTAGAGAATAATTCTCATAGCATCATTTTGAAGAATTTTTTTGATCTCAAAAACTATAATTCTGATTTAGATTATACAGAGATTGAAAATACAACTAATTTGAGCAATTACATATCGTTTCCGAACTCAGATTCATATTGGGATTTTAGATACAGATTATTTGAAAATGAAAAATTACAGTCGAAACAAATTTTAGTCACTAACAGTGTTGCTTTAAGAAATAATAATTATAAGAATGAACTTATTATTCTTCAATCTTTATTTAAACAAAATGATTTAGATCTTAAAGTTTTAATAAAGAAAAATGTTCTTAACAAAGAATATAGAAATGATGTGTTAAAAATACTCAAAAAGTATTGGCGTAGTCCTAAATTTCGTGAATTGATTTTTTATTCAAATCCTGATTTAAGTAATGAGAAGAAATTACTTTCGCAAGGTTCAATCATAGAAGACCTTATTCAACAATGTGAAATATCTCAGAGGAATAAAAATAGTTTTTGCGATATTTTCTTAACTGCCCCTACAGGAGCTGGCAAATCAGTTTTGTTTCAAATTCCCGCAATATATTTATCTGAAAAATATCAATTATTAACTATAGTTATTTCTCCCTTAAAAGCCTTGATGTACGATCAAGTATTAGCGTTAAAAAATCGGGGTGTTAATTTTGTCGCTTATATAAATTCAGATATATCATTATTAAATAGAAATAAAATAGTTGAAGAAATAAAAGAAGGAAATATATCAATTCTTTACCTTTCACCAGAATTACTACTTTCTTATGATATAAAAAATTTTATTGGTGACAGAAAAATCGGTTTGTTTGTGATTGACGAAGCACATTTAGTTACCACTTGGGGTAGAGATTTTAGAGTTGATTATTGGTATTTAGGAAATTATATAAAAAGATTGAGAAAATATTACGGGTACGTATTCCCCGTTCTAGCTTTAACAGCTACAGCTATTTACGGAGGAAAAAATGATATTGTTTTTGAAACAATAAATAGCCTTAGCATGCAAGCTCCTAGATTATATATTGGAAATTCAAAAAGAGAAGAGATTAACTTTGAGATAAACGATTTTGTTTATGAAAACAATCATGAAAATTCAAAAATGGAACAGACTAAAAAAATGATCATGAATTCTATTGATAATAGTATTAAAACTATAGTGTATTTTCCTTGGACTAATCAAATAAAACTTATGATTAACGAATTACCAAGTGAGTATAGGGAAAAAGTGGGTAAATATTTTGGTAAAGTTGATAAAACTGAAAAACAAATAGTAATAGATAAATTTTCTAAAGGTGAAATTCTTGATGTTCTAGCAACAAAAGCTTTTGGTATGGGTGTAGATATAAGAGACATTAAGATGATTTATCATCATGCTCCATCAGGTAATTTATCAGACTATATACAAGAAATAGGCAGAGTAGCTCGTGACAAAAATATTAAAGGAAAAGCTTCAGTAGACTTTTGTGATAAAGACTTGAAATTTACCAAAATTTTATATGGTTTATCGTCTATTAAACAATATCAAGTTAAACTTGCACTAGAAAAAATATGGGAACTATATAATCACAAAAAACAAACTAAATTTTTAGTATCAGCACAAGATTTTGCTTTTATTTTCAGTGATAAAATTCCCGACCTTGAAACAAAAGTTAAGAGTACATTACTATTATTAGAAAAAGATCTCTATAAAAAATATGGATATTATGTTGTATTAATAAGACCTAAAAGTCTATTTTCAACTGTATATGCTTGTGTACCCGAAACTTTAAACGACACTTTT
>CAYNWY010000128.1:0-1956 GCA_964401065.1 Candidatus Woesearchaeota archaeon | reverse complement strand
ATGATTTCGATATATATAAAGGAATGAAAGACTTATTAATTGGTAGATTTAATTATCAAAATAAACGTTTTGAAATTGATAAGAAGAAAGTGGAAAAATTAAGAAATATTCACAAAAAAGCCAAGTGTTTCGATTGCGATTTTAAGTTATGCTGGGGAGGATGTCCTTTAAATAACTTGAAGGAGAATAAAGATATAACTATTCCAGATAAGAAATCTTGCACATTAACAAAAAAGGAGACTTATGAATTATTAAAAAGTTTTGCAGAAGAACGTGTGATAAAAATAAAGCCATGTTTAATAGAACGGAATAAAAAACTTTTTTATTCAATGCAGTTTAATGAATTCGAATTAGGTAAATTGCGTAAAAATAATACTCAAAATGTTAGTAAAAAGAGTTTTTTTATAAGGTTTGACCCAATAAAGCAAGACTTTGATAGTTTACTTAAAAGGATTGTTCTTTTGTCCAAGAAAAATGAGAAAAAGATTACATTATTTCTTTTTTCACCTATATCCTTAGAACGTTTAAATTTTCAAACCTCAGTTATATTTAAGAAATTTCTTTTTGATTTGAAGAAGAACAAAGTTTTGTTTAAAATAACTAAGCCTGTTAAAATAACAGATACTAGTTTAGAGAAAGAAGATGAATTCTATAAGGATTTTTCAATACCAAAAACTTGCTTTGAATGTCTTGAAATGTTTAAAATCAAAAACAACAGAATTGAGTACTGTAATGGCGCAAAAGGTCCCAAGATAAATGAAGTGTTTGACAGGGAGGGAATTTACTCAATATTTGGAAATATGAACGATAAAAAATGTTATAATTATAATGAATAAAATATTAAAGTATATTAATTTAAAAAATTATGAAAATTAGATTAAAAAATAGAAAAAAAACATTTTTAGTTATTTCAATAGTTGTAATTATTATTTTTATTGTAATCTTGCTTTTGCCTTTATGTATATCTTTTTCAAAATTTAAAATCGCAAAATTTGAGCTTAGAAATTATTTTTTAAATGATTTTGAAACTTCCACAATTAAATCTACTGAAAAAAGTGAATTTTTTAGTTCTTATGAACGTAGTTCAATAAAACAAGGTATTAAATATTTAGAGGGGGAAAATAAATTGGATTCAATTAAATATTTAAATATCACTGAAAACATTAAAGAATTATTTAAAAATGAATGTACTGAAGAAAATTTTGAATATTGTGATCCATATAAGATACTCATGCCCTATTGTATGAGCAGCCGTAATTCTTGGATAATAGATGGAAGGGACTTAGGGATTTTTAAAAAGGAGATTAGCAAAGATATATTGTATAACAGAGCAATAGAATATTGGAGGACGTATATTGAGGAGAAAGAATTGAAAGAAGATGACTTATCAACTTTTGACAGCGTTGTATTAGCGGAAAAATTGTGTGGAAACTTAAGTCAGGATGATGTAGAAAATTTATTAAGAAAACTCTTAAAAATTGAGATTGATCAAAATCAGCCTATTGAAAGAACTATATATTCTTTAAAGAAAAAAGTTTCAGTGATTAAATCTTTACAGGACCCCGACTGCTTTAGTCGGTTTTCCGAGTTTGAGAGCTTAAAACATTCAATCTGCAATAAAATGCCAAGTATTGATGAAATAGAAAAACTAAATGATGTCTGTGTTACATATAATTATTACGTAGTGAAGAATTTCTGTTCAAGGGATGCTGTAGTCAATTCAATACGTGATTATTTATTGATTACCAAGTATTTGGAAGAAAGGTATTCCGATTCGGAAGAAATTCTTTGTCAAATGGCAATTTATCAGTTAAGTGAGAAATAGATATATTTAATTTGAATATAAATTACCTTGCTAGAGAAATCTTTTATTAGATTAGTCTAAACTTTTTATTTACAGATAAAAAGTAAAATCCCTCGAAATTTAATCTCGAGGGATTTTAATCATTGTTACCA
>CAYNWY010000127.1:0-2022 GCA_964401065.1 Candidatus Woesearchaeota archaeon | reverse complement strand
CTATTCTAAAAAAAGATGGTAAAATAATCACAAATCCTCTAAAAAAAGAGACGGACTGATCCCTTTTTCTTAAGGATTTTAGACAAACCAAAAGCAACAGAAAGCTTTAGATATCTATTTTTCTTATTTTAGATAACACTAGTATTCTTGGACTTATTGCAAATAAAAAAAACAGACTAAAATAACTACATTTGGCACTATTTGTTACAAAATATGTTACTTTTTATGCCAAATAGAAAGCTTTTTAAACTCTGGAAGAGTATGTATATTATGGTAAGTAAATATGATATTTTTGAATTAGTGTATAAGAACAGAGCACCTATGAAACCTGTAGATGTTGTCAAGGAGTTTAATAAATCTGATGAAGATTATCATGCTATCCATAAACAACTTAGAGAATTGGTTGCAATGGGCCTTCTTAGAAAAACTAAATATGGTTTTGAAGTAGATGTGACCAAAAAGACAGAGATTCTTTATGGGATAATTCAACATTGCCTAAAAAATAATGTTAGTTATAATTATTTGCTTGATAAAAATTTTGCTGCTTTTTTGAGTAAAGCTTTACAAAGAGAAGAACTTACTTCAAAAGATGTAGATACTCATCCAAGGACATTTAAGAAATATATAGAAATATTAAACAGATTTGGATTAGTTCTTATTATTTCGAGAAAACCTCTGAGAGTAAAAATATTTTATAATATTTTATTAAATAATATTCTTGTTTATTTTGGTTATAAGCACGAGGTTATAACAGAGAGCTCTCATATTTATGATAAAGAAATAGAAAGAGAATTAAACATTTTTAAAAGATTAAGAAAAAAAGATGAGATCTTATACAAAAAAGTTGTAAGAGAGTTTGAAATCTCTTTTATTTATCATAGTCTTTCATTAGAAGGAAATCCAATAACATTATCAGAGACTTTTAAGATATTGCAGGATAAAGTTATTCCAAGTAATTTGAAAAGTTTGGATGTAGATGAAGTAAAAAATTACCAGGATGCAATTTTGCAGATGTTAAAAGATAGTGCAGAAAAAAAGATTTTGAATATTAACTCAGTTGTTAATTATCATATGTTAGCAATGAGGCATATTCCAAAAATTGCTGGAAAAATAAGAACAGAAGAAGTTTATATTAAAGGCAATCCTAATTTTAAGATTACTAAGGCCAAGGATATTAAAAAAGAATTAGATGTCCTACTTGAAGATTATGGTAAGTTTGCTAAAAAAGAAAAATTATCTCTTAAGGAGATTTTAAATTTTGCTGTTTATTTTCATAATGAATTCCAGCATATTCACCCCTTTGTTGATGGGAACAGCAGAACAACAAGATTAATTACTTTTCATTTATTACAATCAAGAGATATTCCAATATTTGACATTCCGTTTGGGTTGCTTGATGAATATTTAGGTTATACGAAAGGATCAAAAAAAAGAGAAGATGAAAAACTTTTCCAAACATTGCAGAAAGTTATTTTGTGGAATTTAAAGAAAATAAATGAGAGGTTGAGTTAGGAAAAAGATAAAAAGGGAGAAAAAGGAGTATAAATATGGCAGATACAACATTTATAACAAACAAAGGAACAGATACCTTAGAAAATCTTCTTCCGATGAGCTTATTTCTCTTGGTATACATAGTATCCACTCCTTTAAAGAAGGATAATTTTTTAATGCTGTATTCAATGATTCTTTAACATCTCTCTTTTGTGTTGAGTTCATGCTTGAGGTGAAATATTTATACTGATATATCTTTATTTCCTTATTATCACTAACCTCATACGAGTCCCTGCCCCTATCATGAGGGGGTTTTATCGCAATTGCTCTAAATTTCAAATCTAAAAGTTGGTTCATCAAGGCAGAGAATTTATCCGGATATTTCAGTTCCAAAAAATTTATTTCTACCATATTTTAATTAGTATAATCTTGTTTAAAAATGCTATTATTTGCATATAACTTAAAATCTATACTCCCTTATACTAAACTTTTGCGTTTTTAACAAACACAAATCTATTCATCACCTCTTTT
>CAYNWY010000126.1:0-2066 GCA_964401065.1 Candidatus Woesearchaeota archaeon | reverse complement strand
ATTGACGAATTTTTGTTTAGGATTTAAATTTCTCTATAAAATTGGTGCTTGAATTACATTGTTACCTTAGAGGTTGGTAAGGGTATAAAAAATTTAGATTAAAATTCTAAACATCTTTTTCTTTTTTAACATTTTATTAATATCCTCAATAGTCCAAACCTTAAATTTATATTTTTTACATCTATCAATAGCATCTTTTTCTATTTCTTTTGTAGATATAATTATAACCTCTTTTAAGTTAAATTTTGATTTAACTAAATCTGATTTTGATTTGATATTTTCTATTTCGGCAGTATCTATGTTTTGTTTGGTTACTTCTGCAATCCAAACATCTTTTCCAATAGTGCTAAAAACATCTATTTCCACACCATCAATATCTTTTCTTTCCACTTTATCAAATTTTGGGATAACTAATCCAGAAAAATTTTCATTATCAAATATCCTAAATAATTCCCTTATTCTTGATTCGTTTCCCTTTCCAAGTTCGGAATTATAATCAGAAATAATTTTAGATATGTTTGTTTTAAATATTTTCATTTTAATATTTATGTCTCTTATCAATGGGTCTTGTCTTAACTCATAAACCTGTTTTATCCATAGTTCAAATAAAGTGTCAGTTATTTCATACTCTGAAACTCTTGATTTACTATCACTTTCTATTTTTCTTATCAATTCTAATTCCTGTAATTTTTTTAAATAAGATGGCAATGTTGTTAAAGAGATTTTTATATATCTGGCTATTTGTGAAGGCCTTATTTTTTCAGATGCTATACTCTTTAAAATTTCTGTGTAATATCTTGAACCGCTTTTTTCTAAAGATTGTTCCACTAATAAATTAAAATATGAATAAATACTTCCTTCTGATTTAAAAATCTCAGAAATTAAAACATCTTCTAAAACATCATTAGATACCCTACACTTATTAAATTTACAATAGTTTTTTATGCTGTTTATAAAAATATCAAGATAAAATGGGTTACCATTCGTTATCTCATATAAGAAAGAAATATTTTCATCTCCTAATCTAAAATCATCTCCCTTCTTTTTTCTCACAAATTCATAAGAATCTTTATATGAAAAACCCCTTAAAGGTAAAATTTTAAAGTGGGCATATAAAGGAGATTTTGTTGAAGCAATTAACTTATTTAACATTCCAACTGCAGAGCCAGATATAATATACCATATCTCTTTTTGATTCATAATTTTCTCTCTAAAAGTGTCTATAGGTGCCGAGATATTTCGTGAATATTCTTGTAATCTTTGAAATTCATCTAAAAAAACAATTATTAAAGTATTTGTTTCTTTCTTTAATGTTTCCAATAAAGAAAATAGATAGACAAATGCTTCTTCATTTTTATTAGTGGAGTTAAATGAAATTAAATTATTTATTGCTAAAGTTGTTCGTGGATATTCTTGTTCAATTATCTTAATCGCTTCATCAAGAGTTAAAGTATTTGTCTTTGGTTTAAAGTTCATTAATCTTAAAAGTTCAATAATTACTGCCCCAATACAATTTCTAAAAAAGTTTTGGACATTTTGTTCAGGTAGATAAATATCCAGACATACTAATCTTGGTTTGTTTTTATGTAAGGTGGTTATAAATTGTTTAATTAAAGATGTTTTTCCTATCTTCCTTAACCCAATTATTGCTACATTTCTTTTCTGCCCTTTTTCAAAATCTTCAAGAGAAGAATATAATATTCCTTTCTCTAAATTTCTATCAAAAAAGTCCTTTCCAGATACAGGGTCTCCCAATACCATTATATATTAACTCCTTAATATATTAAGTGTCTAATACATATATAAATCTTTCGTTTTTAGATTTTAATTCCCACAACTCAAACCAATCAATTCCAACCACTTATTTTCAGAGTTAAGTTTTAAGTCAGTATCTAATTCACAAGGACAGCATTTTATACTTTGATGTTTTCTTATAAAATTATAAAATATTGAGTAACCTTTCATAATTGAATCAGCACTTTCTATACATCCGTGAAAGCCACGAAAGGTTTTAGTCCAATCTCTTCTTAAAATTCCTTTTGTAATCATCACACTTTCAATCCATT
>CAYNWY010000125.1:0-2135 GCA_964401065.1 Candidatus Woesearchaeota archaeon | reverse complement strand
ATTAACGCAATTCATCCGTTAGCTAAAGCAAACGGATTTCTTGCGAAGCTTTAAATAAAAGATTTTTACAAATAGTTTTATAATTTTCTATATAGGAATATTTAAATAGAATTAATAAATTAAACCGTTATGGATAAAGAAACCACCTTGGAAAGTAAGTTTCAAAATGATTTGCTAAATAGTTGCTATTTGATATTAAATTCATTTGGGAATAGCTTAATTAAAACATCAAAATACATTATAAAAAACAGTTGGAAATTTTTGCCAATTGGTTTAGAGAAATATTATTTTAGGAGATATAATTATCAATTTAAAAATCAATCCAATTAATTTTAAAATTCATAAAATCAATTTCTGCAAATTTATTTAAATTGGTCTGCCCTTTCCCAATCAAATACTTAAAGATTTCCATTACCTGGATATTTGCTATTGCTCCCGCAATGGGCCCCAAATTTCCTGTTTGTTCAATATCCTTTATTTTTTCTAGTTTTGAAAAAGAATCATTCTTTTTTTGATATTTTAAGAAATCATTAAATGTTGCAGTTTTTCCAGGAATTATTATTGGACCAACCATACCTAAATGTAGATTATATCCTCCAGAAATGCAATAAGGGATATTATATTTCACTGCATAATCATTAAGGATTTTGGATGTTTTTTCAACAGAAGGTTTATCAGCACAATTTATCAAAAAATTTGTTCCAACAATGATATCATCTAAGTTTTGGCTTTTTGAGATAAATTTCTTGTAAGGGATTATTTTTGTATCCTGCATTTTTGATTTAATTACATCTACCTTATATTTTCCAACATCTTCCTCATTAAAGAATAATTGCCTATTAAGGTTGGATTTATTAATCTTATCTGGATCTACAATTCTAATTTCACCCACTCCTATCTGAGAAAGTCCATTAACTATCCATGTGCCAATTCCGCCAACTCCAAAAACAGCGATTTTAGAATTTTCAATTCTCTCCTGTAATTTGAGGGTTTCATCCCAAGAATTTGTAAGTTCATCTATAAAAAGTATTTGTTTAAGATATTTTTCATTAAAAGAGGAATCTCCATATTTTCTAAGAATCCCCACTTCTTCTAAGGATTCAATACATTTTGAAATATCTTCTGTGGGATACTTTTTCTTTAATTTATTAAATAAAGAATTCTCTTTTTTAGGAGTCCTTAATTCTTTTATAATTTCTTTAACTAAATCATCTACTCTAAATCTTTTTATTCTTCTGGTGGAAGTGCATATTGTTGAATAAACCTCTTCTGACTCCTTCAAAATATAGATAGATTCTTTTAATTTTAATTTTTTATCCATTCTTTACCCTCGTACAATAGTGCACATCACCATCTTTTGAGGGTTTTATTAGCATCTTACCCGTTTTATCACAGGGAAAAATAACTTTATAATTTTTTAATGACTTCATAATCAAGGAATTTTCTCTTAGATGCCAAGAACCGATTAAGACCAATATAGGTTTTTCAGATTTATTTTCAAAATCTCTTAATATCTTTAAATGTCTTTTTTCTCTTTGCTTAATAAGTTCCTCAATTTTTTTAATATCCTTTTTCAAAGGTTTTATTTCATTCTTAACAATTCTTTGTAATTTATCATTAAATCCAAAATTATAGAAATCAATTCCTATAAGTTTTATCTTCTTTTTATAACATAATTCTATTAAGGGCCTCATTTCTTCAAATTCTACCATCTCAGAGACTTTTTTCCCTTGAATAATTTTAATATAATCCTTTTTAGAAATTAATGAGACATCTTGCATGTCTTCAGATAAAATAATTTCCGGATTTACCTCTTCTATAATTTCCTTTTGTTTAAGAAAATCATTAATAAATCCGTGAGTAGTCCCTATTAAAATGAATCTAATCGATTCAAATTCCATTTTACATCCAATATTTTATACTAGTCCCTTTACCAAAAGATTCTTCGTCAATTAGTTCTAATCCTTTGTATAAAGGTTCGTAAGTCTTTGAGGAATTCTTCAAGGTAGTTTTTCCTTCATCTGACTTTTCTTCAAGATTTTCCATAAAAAACGAATATCTTCAAACTTTATATATTTTACTATTTTTTACTCTTTTATAATTAAAAGATGAATTTTACAAATAGTTTTATATAC
>CAYNWY010000124.1:0-2168 GCA_964401065.1 Candidatus Woesearchaeota archaeon | reverse complement strand
ATACTCTAAATTGAATTGTCAAATAATTAGCAAATTTCAAGCATTTTAGTTCTATATGGACAATATTTCTCAAAATAATAAGAAAAGAAAGAAATTATTTATTTTAATAGGGATTTTAATTTTATTTCTTGTTGTATTAGGAGCAAAAGGGTGGTTGGGCTATATTAAAGAAAAAAAATCAGAAATAGGGGCGAGAAAAGAGATTAAAACCGCAGCTGAACAGATAGAGCAAAAGATGATAGAATTGAAAGAAGAAGCTATTAGAACCAATAATCCTGATTTATGCAAAAAAATACTCGAGATTAAAGAAAAAGAGATAGATCCAAATTGGGAGATAGAAAAATATTTTATAGGGCGTTACTATGTTCACTACGATCCCTGCATCATAGAAACGGCAGTAAAAACAAAAAATGAATCTATTTGTTATGGACTAAGACAATCTTTTGTATTGGGTGAAAGGATTAAAGAGTGTCAAAAGAAAGTTTTCCTCACAACAACAGATTTATGTAAAGAAGTTTCAGATACGAAAGCAAAAGAAGATTGTATAATAAAGATTGCCCGAGAGACTAATAATTTAGAATTATGCAGGAAAATGCTTCAAGTAGATTGTGTGAATAAAATCGCCATTGAAATGAATAATCCTGATGCTTGTTATAAATATGACTACGGCAGGTTCCACTCTGACTGTATTACCCAAATTGCCTTAAATAAAAATAATGCCCTTATTTGTAAAAAACTCTTTGTTGAAGATCAAGGTGGCTGTATTATAAAAGTTGCTGTAAAGACAAGGAACCCAGAATTTTGTAAACTGATAATTGATGAACGTACTAAAGAAGGTTGTTATTTAGAAGTCGGAAAATAAAAATATGGAAGAAAATAAATTATCAAAATTATCAATTCTGAAGAATGCCAGTCTAGCAACTTTTTGTAGTTTTTATTTCGCTTTTATCAGTTTGTTAATTTTCGAGTGGATTTCAAGAAAATATAAGTACTCCTTTAATTATTGGACTCAAATTGAGCTCTCTGCTAATGGCGCATTAGATGCTTTAATTTTCTTTTCTTTTCATTTTATCCTTCTGATAGTTGGATTTTACTTTGGAATAAAAAATTTTAGGAAAGGAAACAAGAAAAAGCTTTTTATATGGCCGATTATTGTTTTTGGCAGCAGTATTATTCTTCCAGGATTGGTGCCACTACCAGTAATGATGGGCCCTCTTTTTATTTTATATTTACCAGAATTTTGGAAGGGTTTCCTGTCTCTTTCATTTTTCGTTCTTATAATCTCAAGTGCCTTTTATTTTCAAAAGAATAAGTATCTTTTAAAAGCAGTAGGGATTTCTTTTTTAATTCTATTTATCCTTATACCATCCGGCAAATATTTTTATGGAGAAAGTCAGGAGGAGTTAGCAAAAAAAGGAGATGAGGTAATAAGGGAAGTTAAATCTTTAAAAGAAGAAGCTATTAAAACTGGTAATCCAGAATTGTGCGAGAAAATAAAAGAAATAGATGAAACCTTAGATCCAAGAATTGAGGAGAGTTGGGAAGCCTTAAGAAGGGGCTTTTTTCTTCTTCGATATGATTATTATGATCCATGTATAGCGGAGGTGGCGATAAAAACAGGAGATGAGAGTCTTTGCAATAAAATGGGAAGCATAGGAGGAGCAAGGGCAGAGGGTACTAGGGAATGGTGCCAAAGAAGAGTTTTTATTTATAATGTAGATTTATGTAAAGAATTCTTGGAAGAAAAAGCAAAAGAGAATTGTCTTCGTAATATCGCCTTTGATACCAATAATGCTGAAATATGTAAAAAGATTTTTGATTTCGATTGTGCTGATATAATCGCCTTTAGAACAAAAAATCCTGAGGCTTGTGCAGGAATTGGTTGTGTTACAAAAATTGCTTTAAGTACTAATAATCCTGACTTATGCGAGAAAGAGAAATATGACGTTGAGAGAGATAGATGTTTTGAAAATTTCGGCAAGAGAACAAAAAATACTGATTTCTGTAAAAAAATAAAAAATGAGTATATTCAGGCCGACTGTATTATAGATATTGCTATAAGCAGGAACGACTCTAGTTTATGTGAACTGTTGAATCATTGGGGATATCGGAAAAAAGACTGTTATGAGAAATTCCGGTAGAATTGAAGTCGTCGATATTTGAACTAC
>CAYNWY010000123.1:0-2190 GCA_964401065.1 Candidatus Woesearchaeota archaeon | reverse complement strand
AAATAATTGGCCCATCATTTGATTCATGGGAATTAGATCATAAATAAAATTTTAATCTTTTTCAAATAAAATACTTAAATCTTTTGCGAATTCATCTGACATTTTTTCACAATATCCATGACCACACCCTTCTGCTATAAAAAATCTTTTCGGTTCTTTTGCTAAATTAAAAGTATATCTAGCATCTTCTAGTTTGACAACACTATCATTATCTCCTTGCAGCATCAGTACCGGACGAGGGGATATTTTACTTATATACTTGTCTGGGTCAATTGACAAAAGATAGGGTGTATATGGTTGAGAATCCTCTTTAATATGGAATCCAGAAGAGCTTATTGTAATAACCCCTTTTAATCTTTCATCCAATGCAGTAGCGATTATTGCATATCTTCCACCCATACTCTCTCCTGCAATTGCAATATTTTTATCATCAATATTTTTGATATCTCTTAAAACATCAAATGCTGCTAATGCATCATATACACTTAAATGTTGAATAGATTCTTTACCTGAAGCAAAGATTTGATAATCTTCTTCCATTGAGGGATAAGGTCCTCCTGTTTCTCCTAATCCTCTTTGATCAATAACTAATACTGCATATCCTAAATTTGCTAATTCAAGAGATCTTTTTGTGAATCCCTCCTTTGTAACTCCTCCTCCAGGCAACATGACAATCCCAGGAATATCTTTCTTATCTTGGGGTATGAAAAGTAAGCCATAAATCTTTGCTGGATAATCCAAAAAATCTTTGCTTTTAAAATTAATAGAATAAATGTCTACAGAGCCATTGGTTTGGTTTAATGACATTTTATAATCAGGTGCATCTCTGTTAAAATAAGAAGAGGAATATCCGGTCATGGAATATTTGTGATTAGATATGAGGAAGAAGATAATAAAAAGTATTATTATTAATAAACCTGCAAATATCAGCAACTTTTTTAATGTTTTATTCATAGGAAATAGAAGTTTCAGATAATTTTTATAATTATCTAAAAAGAGTATCCCCTCGCCAAGAATCGAACTTGGGATCTCTCGGGTTCTGCTTTCATTCTACAGATTCCTTCAAGAATGGCTTATCACGTTTCATTCTAATCCAATATGGAATGTCCACGCTAGCTATAAGCTACAGCCAAGCGCTCTAGCCACTGAGCTACAAGGGGAATTATTGTTTAAAGAATTGTCTCATTTTTAAAAGTTGTTGTTTTCCCATTTTAATCTTTTTCTAGTATAATAATAATGTTTTGAACTTTTATAAATTAAATCATGAATACGATTAATTTCATTTTTTTTGTGAATTTTTAAGATCCAAACATTCTCTCTTTCTTTTCTTAATATTGAGGAAAAACCTTTTTTTAAAAATAAATTATTTAATTCCTCTAGAAATTTCTTAGATCCAGAAGCAATTTTAAATGTCCAATTAGTTTTTAATTTAGTTATTGAACCATCTCCATCAAAGATGCCTCTTACAAAACTCCAAAAGAACAAATCAGAGCATTTTTTTATTATTTCTGGCAGTTTAATTGTTAAGGATTTTGCTCCGAAAGGAATGCCAAGATTTCCGAAGAATTCACAAAGTTTTTTGGAGGATATATAAACTTCATAATTTGGTCTTTTTGAAAATCCATAAATTTTAGATCTTAAAGAAGCTCTATATTTAAATAAACTATAAATTAAATCGAAAATCATGTCTCTCTCTTTTTCGTTGCTTGTAAAAATAATTAATTTGTATTTTCCTTTTTCTCCATTAAATTGTATGTGACCATCTGTGCATAATAATCCTAAAAAATAATAAAATTCCCCTTTATTCAAAGAGGGTATTTTTGCGTATTGCTTCGATTTGATATTATATCCCATCTCTTTTAAGAGATTATTCCATGAACCAAAATATTTTTTAGATAAAAAATACAAATGAGAATTATCTCTTTTAGTAAGTTTTCTCTTTAATTTTCCCTCTAGGAGATGGAATCTTTCAATTACATTATCTTTTGTTATTTTCATAATGAATAAAGACTTCAGAACTTTATATCTTTTCCTATGGTGGGATATAATAATGTAAATTTTCCCCAAAACACTTTTATTCAGTTCTGGGTAGAGGGATTCTCTTAAAATAATTTCCCGACGGTGAATTAAATTAATCTTTATAATTATCCCCTAGTATGTATCCTCTGCAAAATAGAAGAGTTTAAAAAC
>CAYNWY010000122.1:0-2262 GCA_964401065.1 Candidatus Woesearchaeota archaeon | reverse complement strand
CAGTAACGCCTTACTGGGAACTGCTTGCTTGCTTTTTTGCTTTTCATAAGAGATATATTAGGTTTGAAGCAGGAATATGATCCTCAAGTTTTGATAGAAAGAGAGTTTGATAAATATATTATTGAGAAGAATCAAAATTATAATTCTGAGCAGATTAAATTCTTACAGATTCTGAAAAAGGTTTTTGCTAGGACTAAGCATATTGAGTTAAAAGATTTTACTGTTCCCCCTCTTTCTAATGAAAGGCCTCTTGATAAGTTTCAGGCCTCAGAGTTGCAGAAGATAGTTGTTGAGTGCAATAAGATAAGAATGAAGTAATTTAATCATCCTTTTCTTGTAATATTATCTTTTCAACAATAAACAAATTGAAATGTTGAACTCCTCCTATTTTCTTTTTATTATGTTTTATCTCAAAATTGTCTAAATCAGAATCATCTAATATCTTATCAAAAAGATATTTAATTTTCTTAACATTATCACCAGAACCATAAATTAAACAATACCTATTGTTTATTAGTTGTGTTTTTACTTTTTCATAAAGATCTTCTTCATTATGAAAAAAGTTAGCATATATTATGGATTTATCATTTATTAAGTCATCAAGTTCCTTAGATACTATACCTCTTATTTCTTCCTCATTTTTGCCTTCTTTTATTAGATCATCTATCTTTTCAAATAGAATATTCAATATTCCTGTGTTGTATAGATTATATATTCTTCCAGCATTTTTATTAACCTTATTTAATTCTGACCTTTTCTTATCTGCATCTTTTAGTTTTCCTTTTTTGTATAATTTGCTTATTACTATAGATTCAAGAAGATAACCTCTATATTCTGCTGGTACTATATATTTAGAGTATCTCTCAATAAAAGATTTTTGAGATATTTCAAGATAATTTAAAAAAATTGATTTCCTCTTTATAAAACCAAGAGATTTGTTGCCTTTATCAAAAAGCAATTTAACTTTTTTCCATACTTCTGAAGAAATTTTTTCAACTTTATCCCAATTCTTTATAAGTGCATTGATAATTTCTAGGTTTGGATCCATTTCAATTTAAATATTCCATTACATAACCAGCATATGCTAAGTCAGAATCCTCTATAAAAACATCAGATCCAGGTAGGATCCCTCCTAATGTTGCCTTCTTTATAGGGTGATTAGTGTATTTGCAGGTTACATTTTCCTTTGTATTTGAATCTATTATAAATCCTTCTTTATCTACTTCTTTTCCAAATTTTTTAAGAAGCAAATCCACATTTGAATCATTAATTTCTAAAATTTCCATTTTACTAGTATAAAATACGATTCTTTATAAACTATTCGTTTTGGTATAATTTAAAGACGAACCATGCTTAATTGTCCTGAGCTCAGTCCTGAGCCGTCATCCTTTCGGCACGACTTACTCGTTAGTATGACATAGTTATATACTTATATAAACTTTTGGTTTTATTTAATTGTAAACTTTAGTTTACAAATATAGAAAGGTTTATAAACTAATTATGCTTATATTTTTGTATGGCTGACAAAGATTATGATTTTAGGACTGTTTCTGCAAAATTAACTCAAGCAGAGTTTTCCCAATTTAAAGATTATTGTAATAAAAAAGGATTAAAAGTTTCAACTCAAATAAAGAAGTTAGTATTAAATGAAATAAGTGAGCCAATTCCTGTTAATATTGCAGGAAGAAGTGTTTTTCTTTATAATAAAAACAAGGATAATTTCAGCTGGAAAGTCTTTTTAGATGATGGAAAAAGAATTGATGTTGAAGATGAATTGTCTGCGGAATATGTTTTACAATTATTTGAAACTATGAAAAATGCAATTGATGAAAGAAATACTTACCTAAAGAAAAACAAAAAGGATTCTGTTGCTGTTCCAAGTAAATTAGTGAGGAAGAAGAAATGAATGAAGAAAAATTTATGGGATTGATTTTAGGAATATTTATATTATTTTTATTTTTAGTTTATGGTGTTTTTTCTGATATACTTAAAGCATTTATAAGTGGGTTTGGTTTGATTTATGGTTTACTTGTGGGATTTTTATTTTGTTTAATTATAATTTTATCCATCTTAGGAGGTAAGGATAGAAGATGAATATTGCACTTGCTGCTTACTACATTTATACTGTAATTTTTGGTTTCCTTATATATTATGGAATTGCATGGATATATATCAAAGTTGGAAAATTTATTTTAGATTATCTATTTGTCCCTGCATTTTCTCCTCTTTTATTTTTTAATTGGGATTATATTAAAAGAAATT
>CAYNWY010000121.1:0-2285 GCA_964401065.1 Candidatus Woesearchaeota archaeon | reverse complement strand
AGGATGCAAGAGCACAGGAAATGAGAAAATTGAAAATTTATTTGACCCTGGAAATCTTGCATATATCGAGATAGCATATCCTCCTGTTGAGCCGCCTTTTGACCCTACTCCTGAGCCGATGAACAAGAGCATAGAGGACTTTTTTTCTTAACGCGCTTTCTTTTGAGTTTGGTTCGAAGTCCGAAAAGTTTAAATAGTTCTATTATATAACAATTGTTATATGAAGAGACTGACTAATAATAAAAAGTATCAATCGTTATATAATGCGACTGCCATACTTAGAGTTTTGGGTGTATTATATAAGTTTCCAGATAAAGAATTTAGTTTAACAGAATTAGCTAAATTAGCAAATGTTGCAAAGCCTAATTTGGGTAAAATTTTAGGAGAATTGCATGCTGTAGATTATATTGAACTAGTTAAATTAAATATTATTTGGAGAATAAAAGCAAATCAGAGAAGCTGGTATTTTATTAGAGATAAGATTGTATATAATCTAAGCATTATTTATCAAAGTGGAATAGTAGAATTTCTTGCTAATTATTTTGGCAATCCCAAGATTATTGTTATTTTTGGAAGTTTTAGAAAAGGAGAAGATATTTCAAATTCAGATATTGACATAGCTATAGAAACAGATAGAATGAATGAAGATAAATATTTATTAGACAGATGTAAGGAACTTAAAGGATACGAAAGTTTATTTGATAGAAAAATTCAAATACATTTATTCGACAGAAAAAATGTTGATATCAATCTATTTAATAATATTGCAAATGGGATAGTATTATTTGGATTTTTAGAGGTAAATAAATGAAAGAAGAAAATATTAAATCATTAATACGTTTAGGAATATTAAGATTAAAACAAAAAGATCTAAAAAAAATAAAATCTCTCATAAATTCTGCTAAATTAACTGCAAAAGTTGCAAAAAAAATTCCATTAGATGAAGAAAGTGCAACATTGATATTTAGAGAAATTTATGAATCGATAAGACAATTAGGAGAAGCCAGATGGTTTAGCTCAGGTTATGAAGTACAATCGGGCCCAGGCAGTCATGAAATAAGTTTAGAAAGTCTAAAAGAAATGGATATAAAAGAGAAATTAAAATTAAATACTCTTGATAGATTCATAAAAATAAGAAATGATGCAAATTATGAAGGATTTATAATTTCAGTTTCTCAAGCAAAAGAAATAATTGAATTTTGGAACAAATGTGGACAAGAGATAACTGAGATTTTATTAAAAGAATTAAAGTAATTAATCAATTATTTGGCTTTTATAAAATCTTCATCTTTCTAAAGTTTTTGACTCAAATTATAATATGCACGCCCGGATAGTATTCTTAACTCAGGATTAAACGCCCCGCGGGCGTTAATGTTTTATTTCTTTTTCCAGTTAATCAGAAACAGGATTCCTATAAGAAATGCAATTCCAGAAATTTGCACAGCCCAAGACAGCCTATACCATTCAAATGGATTCTGCATTAATACAGCAATATACAATAGCCCGGCTAGGATAAAAGCGATTCCCCCAACTATTTCGTATTTCCACGAAATAATCAGGATAATTGTCAGAATTATTGAAGGAATATTATGCATGAATAATCCGAGGATTGTTCCCCAAAAAGACAATTTCATGTCAAATATGTCAAGGCTGAAAAGGCTCAGGAAAAGTATGAAAATAATAGCGAGTATTCGTGGAGCCCAATATACAAACTTGCTGATTTTTTTCGTTTTGGTCATGCTTATATTAAAAATTCATTAGTTTAAATCTTTTTAGAAGCAAGCACTCTGAACCTGAAAGACTCTGAGCCTGAACAGGAGCGTTGATCTGATCGCGCTGATTACGCCCGAAGTTGGACTCGAACCAACGACCCACTGATTAACAGTCAGTTGCTCTACCTGCTGAGCTATTCGGGCTCAGTTATGAAAAGAAAAACGGCATTAAAAAGCTTTTCCATATAGAATACTTTTTTAATCGGTGTTTGACGGAAGTAATAGGTATTTTATTTAGCTGGCAAAGATTTTCAGCTTGCCTGAAAATCCAAGCCTAATTTATAGGGTTTTAATGATTCAGAATATTATTTTTTATTCTTCTTTTAATTCATTTCTTATTATTCTGATATCATCTCTTTCAATCATCTTTTTTTCGGCTTTTTTTCTCTCAAGAAAACCATATACTTTTGCGTGAGGAGAGCCTCTTGCGAGCTTTTTTAGCGCAAGAAGGGCGGTGTCAACATCGTCTGTGCTGCCTATCAGGGCAACAGTGTAGTCTTTTATTTTGATTGA
>CAYNWY010000120.1:0-2324 GCA_964401065.1 Candidatus Woesearchaeota archaeon | reverse complement strand
TAATAAGTAGGTTATAAGACAATAATTCTTAAAAAGGAAGTATTACATTAAAAATCAATAGCTTAAAAGAGAATATGGAAAAAAGAATTATAAGAACAGGTGGATTTAGCTTTTCAGATATTGAAAAAAAAGCATTATATGAAGTAATTGATAGTAATAGAATTACAGAACATAATAAAACAAATGAATTTGAGAAAAATTGGGCAAAGAAAATCGGAACAAAATATGCTGTTGCTGTTAATTCTGGAACAAGTGCACTAATTTCTGGTTTATATGCTTTAAAATATTTAGATAAAGAAGATAAGAGAAAAAAAGTTATAACTACTCCTTTAACTTTTATATCTACAACCAACGCAATCTTGCTTTCCGGATTAGAGCCTGTTTATGCAGATGTAAATCCAGATACTTTTGATATTGATGTTGGAGGAATAGAAAAAATATTGAGAGAAAACAACCCAAAAGATTTCCTTGCAATACTTCCAGTTCACCTCCTGGGTTATCCTTGTAATATGAATGAGATAAATAGAATAGCAAAAGAGAACGACCTATACGTTCTAGAAGACTCTGCGGAGGCTCATGGGACAAAATATAATGGAAAAAATGTAGGTACTTTTTCTGATTTATCTATATTCTCCTTTTATGTAGCTCATAATATTCAAGCTGGAGAACTTGGATCAGTAAATACAGATAATAGAAAAATAAAAGATTTATTGATGAAGATAAAGGCTCATGGAAGAATGTGTGCATGTGATGTCTGCAGAAGAATGGAAGGAAAATGCCCATTTAGGTTTAGAGACGATGAGGATGTAGACCCAAGATTCACTTTTAATGAGGTTGGATTTAATTTTAAAACAAATGAATTTGCAACAACTATAGCAAATATGAGAATAAATCAAATGGACGAAACAAATAAAAGAAGACAAGAAATTGTTAAATATCTTAATGCAGGATTAGAGAAACATTCAGATGTTTTACAATTGCCAAAATACTCAGAAGATGTAAGTTACTTAGCGTATCCTATTGTTTTAAAAAAAGAGGGTGGCAGAAACTTACTGATGAACAAATTAATGGAAAGGGGCATTGAGAATCGCCCTTTATTTGGTTGCATACCTACGCAGCAACCGAGCATGGCTGCATTTAAAAAAGAATATGAAGGAAAACTCCCTAATGCAGAATATATTGGAAAAAATGGATTTTATATTGGAGCATATCAAGATATGACCAAAGAAGATTTAGATTATATAATTAATTCTTTTGATGAAATATTAAAATAAATAGCACAATAATCTTTAAAAATAACCCTCTTATAACAAAATTATGGAAAAAGGTAAAAAAATATTGGTCACAGGAAGCAATGGAATGGTTGGAAAATCTCTTGTAAAAAGACTTAGAGAAGAAGGAGAAAACAATCTTCTTTTACCTAGTTCAAAAGAGTTAGATTTGAGAAACCAAAAAGATGTTGAAAATTATTTTGAAATAAACAAACCAGAATATGTTTTTCATCTTGCTGCCAAAGTGGGGGGAATTGCTGCAAATATGGCTGCTCCTACTGAGTTTTTATATGATAATCTTGCAATGGAGACAAATGTAATTATGTCTGCAAGAAAAAATTCAGTAAAGAAACTTTTGTTTCTCGGAAGCTCATGCATATATCCAAGAGAATGTGAACAGCCAATGAAAGAAGAATCTTTATTAACCGGGAAATTGGAACCGACTAATGAAGGATATGCTTTGGCAAAAATCTGCGGATTGAAATTATGTGAATATTCCAATAGGCAATATGGAACAGATTTTATCAACTTAATGCCTCCAAATATCTACGGGCCAAATGACCACTTTGGATCAGAGAGTTCGCATGTTGTTTCTGCTCAGATTACCAAATTTAATGATGCAAAAACTCAGGGAAAAGAAGTTGTGGAACTTTGGGGAACAGGAAATGCAAAAAGAGAATTTCTTTTTGTAGAAGATGCTACAGATGCAATGGTTTATTTCATGAATAATTATCCTGCTGATAAAATAGGACCCTTTGTTAATATTGGCTCTGGAGAGGAGGTTTCAATTAAAGATCTTGCATATTTGGTAAAGGAGATTATAGGTTATAATGGAGAATTAAAGTTTAATCAAGATCCAAAAATGGATGGAATGCCAAGAAAGCTTCTTGACAATTCTAAGGCTGCAAATCTTGGATGGAAAGCAAAAACTAGCCTGAAAGACGGATTAGAAAAAACAATTGAATGGTATTTAAAAAATAAATAAAATCTTTTATATTCTGTAAACCAGATAATCTTTTAAATGAAGATACTTTGAGAAACTTATGGAAAAAG
>CAYNWY010000119.1:0-2341 GCA_964401065.1 Candidatus Woesearchaeota archaeon | reverse complement strand
TTTTGACCTTATATCTTCTTGATAGAATTTCACCTCTTTTGGTATTTGTTCTTTAACCCCCTGGGAAAGGTTATCAATGCCAATAACATAATACCCTTCTTTAATTAATCTCTCTGCTAAGTTGCTTCCAATAAAACCGGCTACCCCTGTTATTAAGATATTTTTTGTCATATTAGTATTTTATACCTAGAATTTTTTTGATAATCCTTCTTGTTAAACTTGTTGGGAAATAAATGCAATTTATAAAAAAGAGTTTAGTATAACCTAAAAATTTCCCCCTAGGATCCCAATACTTGCAAAGAGAACAAGCGTTTTCTATGTCCTTGCTTATATGGACCATAAAATTCTCGAGCCCGAATAAGGATTTTGATTTTTTCCTGGCCAGTAGTCCCATCTCTCGGATCCGGTTTTTATTCTCAACAAACCATTTCATATTTTCAAAATAAGCATCTACATCGTCTGGCTCACACCAACGAGCGAATGGCTCATCTAGATAAAGTAAATGGTCATTATGAAAATGTGATTTATGGGTAACAATCGGATTGCCAGCCATCATTGCCTCGGCTATGGCAATTCCGGCTGTTTCTCCATCTTTCCTGGCATGAGCAAAGACATCAATATTGTAATAGAAACTAGCCAATTCTTCTTCATCTGTAATCGGTTCAAAAAACCTTATATTCTTAATATCTAAATCTTTGGCTAATTTGACCATAGCTGGCGGAGGCGCAACAACATCATATCTTACCTTATCGCCATAAATATCTTCCAATTTCTTAAAGGCAGAGGTGGAAATCGGATCAAAAATAGTATCATTCGGCCGACCAATTCTGCCAAAAACAACAATTTCAGAGACAGGGGGTTTAGTTAAATATTTATTTGGTGGGTCAGGAATAGGATTGAAAAGAAGTTCAACATTTCTTGCTCCTTTTCTCTTTGCTCTTCTTTTATTTTCACTACCAGAACAATAGGTTTTGAAAATATTTCCATTTGTACACCAATGTCCAAAGGGAGAAATAGCAATAATTGGTATAGTAGAAGGGATTATATTAATTGGAAATTGATAATTACTAAAAATAGTTAGAAAAATACACTCAATCTGACATTTATTAACAATCTCCATAATACTTGGTTTCATTCCTACTATTTTGAAGGGTTCTTTCTCTATTTTGTAATCATAATCAAATTTAATCAATTTAACATTGCTTCCTAAAAAATAAGATAGTCGGGGTTCTCCATATTTTTTGTCACTATATAAAAAATGAACATTAAATTCAGAAGGATTAAGATTTTTGGCAATTGTCTGAAGTAATTTTTCAGTGCTTCCGTAATATAGACCCGTATCATGATAAAAAAGAATGTTATGTTTTTTCTTTTGAAAATTCATTAATTTCTATAAACTTTCTTAAAATGTCTATTTTTTGGCATAAAAATAATAAGGATGTAAATGTTTAATTTCTCTAAAATACGGTTGAAGTAAGTCTCTAATATACAAAAAATTTAAATTTGGTTTTTCGGGAAACAAATGATATTCACCTACTATTTTATTAATCATTTTAAATGTATCCTGAGACATATTTGAAAAAATATCATACTCAGCTCCCTCGATATCTATTTTCAATAAATTTATCCTATCTATATTAAGTTTTTGACAAATATCAGATAGTGTAGTTACTTTAATCTCTTTGGGATTATGTTCTCCAATAATGGAATGTCCGCCAAAATTAGATTCAGAAACGAACAAAGGAATGTTTCCATTAAATTTGTATATTCCTAATTTGAAAGGAATAATGTTTTTCTCTAACTTATTCAATCTGATATTTCTCAATAAAAATTCGTAATTCCTATCTTCTGGTTCAAACGCATAAACAGTTGCACCTTTACTCGCAGCATAAACAGAAAAACTTCCCATATGTGCCCCTACATCAAAGACGATATTTCCAGAATGAATTTTATATTCCGGTATACGTTGATAATCTTCAAGAATACATACTTCCCCTATCGCGCTTAAATCATTATTCCGACAAATTAATTTATATCTATCAGTAAAACTAAGGAGAATATTTCTTCGCGTTGTTAAACTATCTTTTAATAAATAGTTGATATATTCTTTGTAGTTAATTATTTTATACGGTGCTTTTCTTTTAATACTTCTTTTAAAAATTATTCCATAGTATTTATTTCTTAAAAAAGAAAATAATTTATTGACCTGCCTTCTTAAAACTTTAACTAACCATAAAATACTACTGTAAACTTCTGTTTTGTTGTTCTCTTTTAGAATATTCTTCATAAAAATTTAATAAAAAAATCAAAGAGTTTTCTTTTAAGCATATTAAAATCTTTT
>CAYNWY010000118.1:0-2346 GCA_964401065.1 Candidatus Woesearchaeota archaeon | reverse complement strand
TCGGCTGTGGGTTGCCTCAAAATTCCTCCGCTCTGAAAAATAAACATCGTTAAATCGCGATGTTATATTCAATCGTCGTGTAGAGTTATTAAGAGGGGGTTTCCGCCTTTAGTCCTATCGGACATTTAGCCAAAATCAAAGATTTTGAAATTTATGGGGGGATTTCCTAAGTCCTACGGACATTTTGTCTCACTTCCTGAGAATATTAATAGAACGAGAGGGCGTCTTTTTTTCAATAGATTTATAAATATTCTTTTAATTTAATAAGTAATATGAGCCAAAACGAAGATTTATCAGAATACACAGAAATTAAATTAGATGTAGAAGAAGAATTTGAAGAAGTAATAGGAGAAATAAAAGATTTCCCTAAATATACTACTCAAATCATAAATCTTGCAAACCAAAATGCACAGGGAACTAGACCTCAAGTTGTTGGTCAGATGTCCGAATTGATTCATAAATGTCCTGTAAAAACTTTTAGTGGATGGAAAGAATGGTATCAAAAAAACCATCCTGATGCTATTGCTAAAGCAACAGTAAAAGTCAGTGGGATGATTGATAATTTAAGAGAAGCAATTAAAAAAATTGATGATGAGATGGTAAAAGAATGGGTTGAAGACCTTGTAATCACAAAAACCGCAGAGGGCTTAGTAATACAAGAAATAATTTTAAAATATATTGCAGAAAAGCTAAATAAGAAGTGGAGAAAAGCAAGTCCAGAAGAAGAAAGTAAAAACATTGATGGATTTATTGGAGAAACTCCTGTTCAAATAAAAGCAAGTACTTATTTATCAAAGAAACCCACAGTGAGAGAGAATATTGGAATTGAAATGATATATTACAAAAAGACCACTAAATATCTTTACATCTACACAAAATTATTTTAATTCATATAATTGGATAATTTCATTGTTCCAAAATTACCCGCTTGTCTTTCTATAACTGGATTTTCTACATTATTTCTATGAGAATTAACAGAGCTATTTTTTATCATTGAAATATCTCTTTGAGGTTCTTCGGAATATCCTACTTTAAATTCATTGTCTCCTATCTTTTCTACATTCTTTAAATCATTAAATAAAAGTTCTAACTCTTGTCGTGTCATAACTTTAAATCCATATGGTTCATTCGTATATTTTAATGGACCTTTTTCATTTTCTCTTTTTTCAACAAATTCTAAATGTCTTTTTATTCTTTCACGAATAAGTTTATTTGAGTAATCCTGAATTGCATTAACTCTATCAAAAATTGTATTTTTAAAATTTGGGTCTATCTCTACCCCTAAACTATTTCTTGCACTAGCCATTGCTGCTAACATAGTTGTTCCAGTACCGAAAAATGGATCTAAAATAACATCACCCTTTACAGAGAACATATTTATTAAACGATATGCAAGTTCAAATGGATAAGCCGCACTTCTATCTCTTATTTTTTCATCTTTTAATTTTTGTAGAACTCCATTTAGTTTTTCCCAAATATCACTAAACCAAATATTTCTTTCTTCCCAGAAAAAACTACTTTCTTGACGATTGCTTTTTTCATCTAACTTCTTAAATTCTCTCTTTCCACCTTTTCTAAAAATCAAAATGTATTCATGCTCTAAAGTAACATAAGCTCCTGGTGGCATCATCCCGCTACCCATAAATTTATTTGGAGCATTTGTAGTTTTTCTCCACAATATTTTAGGCAGTGATGAAAACCCTATCTTACTACAATGATTTATAATTCTTGAACTACTCGGATATAATTTAAAATTTCCATTTACTGTTCTTGTTGCATCTCCAATATTAATACAAGCAATCCCATTAGGTTTCAGAACTCTATAAACTTCATCCCATACTTTATCTAATTCTTGATTCATTAATTCAAAAGCAGTTTTACCATCTTTATTATTCAGAGCCTCTTTTATTTTTGGATTTTGTTCTGAAAACATTTCATCCCACATCTCAATCATGGGATATGGTGGAGAAGTTATCATCAAATCTACTGAATGATTTTCTATTTGTTTAAGCTCTCTTGCATCTTGAAATAATATTTTATGTTTTGTTTCCATTTTATCCCCAATACTTGAAAAGTATTAATAATACTTAGTAAGTATAACTTATTTAAATACTTTTCGATTTATTAGTCTTCACTTCTTTTAATTCTTTTGCACAAGCATTATCTATGAAACCTTTTACTGTTTGATATTTAATTCTAAATTCTTTATTATTAAGAAGTTCTTCAATCTCCTTTTTTAATCCAACATCAATATTAACATTCCCCATAATACCTATAAAGTATCACTAAGTATTTAAATATTCTTCTATTTTGAATGACGCCCTCTCTCAAAGAATCTTCTTTTTT
>CAYNWY010000117.1:0-2364 GCA_964401065.1 Candidatus Woesearchaeota archaeon | reverse complement strand
TAAAACATATTCAGAATAATAACAAGAAAATAAGTAACAGAAAATCTGAAAATCCCAATCAATGGCTTAAAATTAACTCCCTATTATAAGGGGAAATTATCTCCTTTACAATTGGCTTTTCGCCAGGCACCATAATTTCATAGTTTATCTGAGCCCAATTTGAGCCGTATTGAACACTCATCTTTGCCTTTATCTTATTCTCTTTGATATTTTTCAGGAAAGGAAAATATCCTGATGCATCAAAGAATTCCAGCCCAATTATTCTTCCATCAAAACCAAAATCCACGACAATATCTCCATTAGGCAATTCTATATCAAAACTAAATTTTATTTTATCTCCTTCTCTTGATATATGCATTATATCTTCTTCATTATCATAATCTACTTTAATATCTTTTTCTGCCATATTTTCTCTGCTCCCTTGCTAGTTTTAATAACATTAATGACTTTTAAAATCTTTGGATAAAACGCAACAATAATTATTAATGAATATTTTGAACTTATTTTAAACACTAATTTATGCCTCTTTTCAGGCTTTCCTTTAAACATTTTTGTCTGTTCTTCAGCATAATATAAACTTCCTGAGAAAAGTGTTGTAGTTAGAAGTGTCTCTTCAACATTCCTCTCTTCCATTCGCATCTTGCAATATTCTCTAATTTCAATCTGATTTAAGGAATAGCTATTTATCTTATTTATAACATTTCTTATTAATGCTTCCATCAATAAATCAAGAATTGATTTGTTTTAATAGATTATTATGGTAGAAATTTTCAGAAAAATAACAAGAAAATAAGTAACAGAAAAGAAGGATTTTTTATTACTTCTCAAGATAAGAATCAAACTTATGAAGATTATTATAAACTTTTGATATACAACTTTCTAATTCACTCATGTAAAGTTGAGGCACTTCTGTGAGATTTTCTGGTGAAATAAAGAAAAATTCTTTTAATATCCCTTCTATATCTGAAATAGAAATAGGATCTGCGCCAAAAATTTCCCTCCTACTTATATTCCCATCTCTATAAAATATAATTGGAGTATTTATACATCCACTAGGGCCTTTTTCAACGTTTTTCTTGTTTTTTGGACAAAAAAGCCATTCTTCCATTCTGAAAACCCCTCTCTTTTTCATTTCATTAGGTAATTCAGAAGCCAATTTTAGATACTTATGATATTTGTCTCTACAGATTTCTTGATGAAGTTGATTCTCCATTTCTTTTTCCATACTTTTCTCACCTTTTTTCTATATTTAAGGATTATTGCATTAGAATTATCAAAAAATAAGTAACAGAAATCCCTTTTACAATAGTAGTTTTCTACCATTGTAGTTTCTTTTTAAAAAGAAACCCAATTTTCAGACATACTATAAATGAAGCTATTAGTGGCTCTATGCTGAAATTCTCGCCGAAGCTTGAATCTTACACAAGAGCTCTATCAACGCAATCTTCTTTTGCGGCTTTAATTGTCTCGTTTTGCGGCCGGTTTCGAGCTTAGATGCATTCAGCTCTTATCCGTTAATGCGTAGCTATGCAGCCTGCCATATGACAACTGCTCACCAGAGGCATCCAACTTCCGTTCCTCTCGTACTAAAAAATTGTTCCACTCAGACAATAACACACCTAGTAGATATTATACAAACTGTCTCGCGTACCTTATTCCATTCTTTCGATATGGGGTGGACTATACCATCATCCTTCTATAGAAGGAGATCGGCGTATTAATTTTGCGCTTTGTAATTGGCAAAATTTCTGAATTTTTCACATGAATGCTTAGGTTCTATTCTCATGCGCCATCAATAAATTGATGGACTCAAAGTCTCTACGGGGATAAATGATTCTAAATTATTCGTTAGAAATTTCTTCAAGTTGATTCAATTTATCTTTTACTAAAGAATCAATTTGGAGTTTATAATCTTTTTTTATAGAGTCTATCTTATTATCATAAACAGAATCAATGTAATCTATCTTTTTTTGATATTCTACATATTCTGGATTTTTGCTTGCTCTAATGCTAATAACTAATCCTCCAACAAGAAGGCTATAATAAATAGCACCCATTATAAAATCTTTCTTTTTCATATTGAGCGAATAATTTTAACTCTTATAAATCTTTCTAATCATCATCTTCCCTCGGTATTACCATTTCTTTTCTGTTAATAATCCTTTACTCCTATTTTAGAGGAGTAATGGAAATTCTGTAAGAATTTCCTTTGTCTTAATCAGACAATGAATTCAAAAAATGTTTAGGTTTCACCGATATGAGCCGATTTTATTCTTCATCGGATTACTCCAATGCAACGCCACGATTTTCGACGTTCTTAACCCAGCTAACGATCCCTTTTAATGCGTGAACTCCGACACCCTT
>CAYNWY010000116.1:0-2430 GCA_964401065.1 Candidatus Woesearchaeota archaeon | reverse complement strand
CCTACTATTATTTAGCTAAAGTTTATTTCAACACCAATAATTATCCTGAAGCACAACAAATGATAGAGATAGCCGAAAAATTAGCTCAAGGATTAACAGAGCCTAAACCGACTTTATTTCTTCAAAACATGGAAACACTCAAATCAGAGATAGATAAAAAATCTTGATAGATTTCGTCTCGATCTTCGTATTCGGTAAATTTTTTACTCCCAATTTTATCTTTTGAGAAATAAACTTTATCATTTGCCACGCGATATAATTCTAAGCATTCTTTATAAGTTTTTGGTAATTCAAATTCTTCACTTAATACTTGATATCCAATACCCCATATTTTTTCTGGTAAGGGTTCGGTTATTTTATAATAGACGCGATTATCTTTTAATTTTGTAAGGAATTTCTCTATTCGCTTACCCGCAGAAAGAATTAGTTCGCTATCTTTTAATTGAAAATTTATTAAAAAAGCAGTTAGTTCTTGACGACTATTTTTATAATTAATAATTTTTTGTGCTAATTTAGATAAAATATTTATATCGGTTATAATGATATAAGGATTTTTTCTTAAATTCTTACTATTTTTGCTAATAGCTAATTCAAAATCAGTATAGAATAAAGAATAAAATAACTTACCTTTTTTATACTCTAAACACGGTCTTTTGTTAATTAAATAACGTTGGCTGAAATAGTTGAATATCAAAATAGGAGCCATGTGCTCGATATCACCGCAACTAGCATGGAGAGGATTAATAGTCCCATATTTATGCCCTAGAGAATATAAGCAAATTGTAGAACAAGCTGGTAGTAAAGAACAAGAATTACATTTATTAACTTCAAGTTGGTGATCTATAATCTTTATAAGATGATTGAGCTTTCGAAAATTCAATTTTATTTTTTGAGTTTTCAGATCATATCGCCCAATAATAAATTCTTTCATGAATGGATTAGAGGTAAAATCTAAAGGACTGTTATAACGATCGCAAGCAGCTACATTGCCATAAGGATCTATAATAAGAAGAGATTTAGTATAAATACCACAAGTTACGGTAGTGCCCAATAAAGCAAAATTTAAAACTCTAATTTTTATACCTATTTCATTTTGTAATTCGATTAACTTTTGATACTCTTGGAAAAGAAGAACTAAATTGTCAATGGCAGTAGGCTTAGTTTTGTAATTACCTAAGGGTAATTCTTTAGCGGCACCAATAATTTCTAAGGGGCCAAAGTTCAATTCCCTTACTCTTAATTGCCAAAAATAGTTTAGTACTTTTAATTCATTTCCATAAAAATCATCTGTCATCGTTACCCTAACTCTAAAATGTTTATTGTGTTTAATAAAGTATCTCATGGTTCTTTCTACAAATCTACTACTACCTCTCCCGTTGGCTAGCGGTCTATATTTATCCTGAAGAAAAGCTGGTCCGTCGCAAGAGATTTGAATATCTTCAGCGTTCTTAATTAACCAATTGGCTATTTCTTTCGAAAATACTCCGTTAGTAGAAATGGGATTAATTTTCACTCGAGAAATTTTCTTTTTGGCGTAATAAAAGATTTTTCTTAATAAAAGAAATTGGGTAGTTGATTCACCCTCTCCAATGAATCTTAAATTCAATTCATCACCACAATATTTAGAAACAAAATCAATGGCTGCTTTTGCTAATTCAAAAGGCATCGTTCTTTTTTCTCCCCTTCTCCCCGAATTAGCATAACAATATAGACACCGCAAATTACAATTAGGAGTTAAATTGAGTTGAAGATTTCTAAAATAATAATTAGGCTGAGGAACTCTAGGGAAAACAGTTTTAGGAATAATAACTTGTAAATCCAATAAAACCTTAGGAATAAGTAGATTAGAAGAGAAATGTCGAAGGTATTTATCGTAATCTTCTACTGATATTTTCAATATCTTAGCTAAAAGAAAAGAAAAAAGAATAATACTTTTTTTAAAAGTAAATAAAACTATCAAGCTATTATTAACTTGATAGTGAGGAAGCGATGATAATTTCACTAAATTATCATCATTCAATCTTTGCACTTCATATTTATTTTGCTTTAAATCAATAATCTCTATTACCATAAAATAACTTTAAGCTGAAGCATAGCTATATCCTGTTGTTCCACAGCAGCAAGAACTATGAGAACCATGAGAACCATGAGAACCATGAGAACCATGAGAACCATGAGAAGCATGGGAACCATGAGAAGAATGGGAAGAATGGGAGGCGTGAGAAGCATGAGAACCATGGGAAGCGTGAGAAGCATGGGAATTATGGGAACCATGAGAGGCGTGAGAAGAATGAGAAGAATGAGAAGAATGGGAAGAATGGGAAGAATGGGAAGAATGGGAAGAATGGGAGGCGTGAGAAGCATGAGAACCATGAGAAGAATGGGAAGAATGGGAAGAATGGGAAGAATGGGAAGAATGGGAGGCGTGAG
>CAYNWY010000115.1:0-2450 GCA_964401065.1 Candidatus Woesearchaeota archaeon | reverse complement strand
AGAAAAGAATTACTTAATGCTCTTTCAGCAAATTCAATAACACAATTGAAACAACCAAAAATTTATTAACCCTAATTAAACTCGTTCTATGAAGAAAAATGTTAGAAAAACTAGGAGAGGCATTGAGAAAAGCAAGAGACAAAATAGCGAATGCTATTTTTCTTGACAAAAATCTTGTTGAAAGTGTTGTAAGAGAAATTCAAAGAGCACTCATTGAAGCAGATGTTAATATAGTTCTTGTAAAAGAAATATCAGATAAAATAAAAAAATCTGCATTTGATGAAAGAATAAAAGAAATTGAAAAAAAAGAACATATAATAAAACTCCTTCATGACGAACTTATAAAACTTCTTGGAGAATATAAACCTCTTCAACTAAAAAAAGAGCAGAACAGAATAATGCTCCTAGGATTGTATGGTTGCGGAAAAACAACAACAATAGCAAAATTAGGAAATTGGTATTCAAAAAGAGGAAAAAAAGTTGCTCTTCTTGGATTAGATGTTCATCGTCCAGCAGCAAAAGAACAATTGCAGCAATTAGGAGAAAAAAACAACCTTAATACATTCATTGATTTTGATGAAAAAAATGCTCTAAAAACTTACAAGAAATTCAAAAAAGAACTTGAAAAATATGATTTGGTTCTTATTGATACTGCGGGTCGTCATACACTTGATAAAGAATTGATTAAAGAAATTAAAGAACTAAATTCAGAAATTAAACCCACCGAAACTATCCTTATAATGCCTTCAGATATAGGACAATCTGCAAAAAAACAAGCTAGTGAATTTCAGAATGCTTTGAAAATATCTGGAGTTATAATAACAAGAATGGATTCAACTGCAAAAGGAGGGGGAGCTCTCACTGCCTGTGCTGAAACAAAAGCAGGTGTATATTTCATAACAAATGGAGAAAAGATAAATGATATTGAAGAATTCAATCCTGAAAGTTTTCTTTCAAGACTTTTAGGAATGGGTGATTTGCAAGCCTTAATTGAAAAAATACGCTCTGCTACTGATGAAAAACAACAAGAAAAGATACAAAAGAAACTTGAAGAAGGAAAACTCTCTCTTGAAGATGTTATTGAGCAAGTTAAATCAATGAATCAGATTGGTGGATTTGATAAAATCAAAGGCATGATTCCTGGATTAGGAAAAGCAAAGATTCCTGAGAATATGCTTGAAACTCAGCAGGAAAAAATCTCAAAATGGGAGCACATTCTAAAATCAATGACACCAGAGGAAAGAGCAAATCCAGAATTATTTGAAAAACAAACTTCAAGAATAGGAAGAGTTGCACAAGGAGCAGGAGTAAATAATAGTGATATTCGTGCCCTATTGAAACAATACAAAATGCTACAAGACTTAATTAAAGGGGGAATAGATAATATGGATATGTCTAAAGGTTTCTCTCAAAAACAAATGCAGAAGATGATGAAGAAGTTTGGCAAGAAAAAGATGATGAGGTTTAGATAAAAGTACTGTAACCACTTCCCCCAAAACCCTTAAATATCCCTTCTTTTAACTAATTCAATGAAAACCAAAGCTAAATACATCACAATCTTAGTAATTTTCATATTAGCAATAATTGCCTCTGGAATACTCTCTTTTGTTTCAGTTGAGCAGGCATGTGGAGGAATACAAACAACTTGTTATGCTGTTCAAACCTCTCAATATGAACAAACTTTTGGGATAAAAAATGCTTATATTGGATTGTTTATATTTTCTCTTTTAGCTATACTAACTTTTATGCACATAAAAAGCCCCTCTAAATATAAAAAGCAAATACTTACTCTTGGAATAATTGGGGGGACAATATTTACACTTTACTTTCTTTACCTTCAATTCTTTGTTTTAAATGCAATGTGCAGATATTGCATGGTTATAGATATTGGGATGTTAATGAATTTGGGGATAATTATACTATGGAAGGAAAAACAGCAAATCCCGACATTCGATTAATATAAAATGATAATAAACTGGAGAGAGATATCTGCATGCAATCATTGTAGAAATTATGATACTAAAGAAAGTTATTGTAAAAAGCAAAAAAAAGAATTAACTATTTATGAAGAATTAAAAGGATGTGAAGGTATAGCTTTTACAGACCGTCTAAGCTTAGAATTATTCAAAGAAATACCCAAAGATAGCATATTAAGAGAACTTTCAATAAATCAAGTTGCAAGCTTAAATCCTGAAGTAAAAAAATATATGACTTCTAAAGAATATGGAGATTATTTTACCGAAACAAAAACAATCAATCCAGATACTAATCTTGCAAAATCAGAAAAAGAGGCTATAATTATTTCGCTTGAAAAATTTCAAGAAGCTACAAAAAAGTTTGAGGATAGTAGGGCAATGGAGAGATTCATGCATAATAGTGACCATTTAGATCTTTAATCAGTATCTCCGAAACAAAAGACAAAATGAGGTGGGCGTAGCCACCTCATTATT
>CAYNWY010000114.1:0-2498 GCA_964401065.1 Candidatus Woesearchaeota archaeon | reverse complement strand
AAAAGTAAATCCAATCCTAAGTGCTGATGCAGTTGATGAACTTAAAAAATTCTATGTTGAATTGCGAAACAAACCTGTAATGTCTGAAAGTGCAATGAGACCTATTCCTATTTCAGCTAGACAATTACAAGCTCTTATAAGAATGGCAGAAGCCTCAGCTAAATTGAGACTGAGTGAAGAAGTATCAAGAGAGGATGCAAAACAGTCTATAGAACTAATGAAATATTATCTCATGCAAGTTGGTTATGATTACGAGTCCAAAACATTTGATATAGATAAAATATCAGGAAAATTCTCTTCTTCTCAGAGAACCAAGATATTCATGGTTAAAGAGGTTCTAACTGCGCTTGAAAGCAAAATGGGAAAAATGATTCCTTATGAAGAACTTGAAAAAGAGCTGGAAGGAAGACTTGGAAAAGACGAACTTGAAGAGGTAATAAACAGGTTAATTAAAGACAATGAAATTTACAGACCGAAAAAGGGATATATAGGTGTGTTTTAATGACGAGCCATTTTTGGATAAAGAATCCTGGAAAAAGAAATGATGGTTATCGCGTAAATTTCAATGGATTTTTGGAAAAGGTGGATAATAAGAGCACAAAGTCTATCTCTTTAACTTACAATGAAGTTTTAGGGATAATTATTCAAGAAACAAAAGAAGAAATGTATTCCAGGTGTAAGGAGATATTTGATGAAAAATCTCCTCAATCAGATGAAAATAAAAAGGAATTATCAAAGGTAAGACAATCCATATTAGAAAATATTTTTCTAACTCATAAAACCTTATAAACTCACAAAATTTTTATGAAGATATTCATAAAATGGCAGAAGAAGAAATTGAAAAAATAAAAGAAGAAGTAAAGGAATATTTCAAAGATATGCCTCCTTCTCATGATTGGAGCCATGTAGAGAGAGTATATAGTTTATCACAAAAAATAGGAGAAATGGAAGGTGCTAACTTGTATATTATAAAACTTGCAGCATTACTTCATGATATTGGAAGAAAAGAAGAAATGGAATCTGGAGGGGACCATACAGAAATTAGTACAAGAAAAGCAATAGAAATATTGAAAAAATATAAAATAAATGAAGAAACTGCGAGTCAAATTTTACATTGCATCTCTTCTCATAGGTTTAGAAATAATCATAAACCAAAAACAATTGAAGCAAAAGTATTATTTGATGCAGATAAATTAGATTGTATAGGGGCCGTGGGCATAGCAAGAAGTTATGCATGGTGTGGTGAACAAAAATTAAAATTATATTCAGACAAGAATTTTCTTGGTACGGGTTACGAAAAAGAGCACAGCCCACTAACTGAATTTTTATTTAAATTAAGTAAAATTAAAGATAAGATGCAGACAGAAACTGGAAAGAAGATTGCATTAGAAAAACATGAATACACAGAAGATTTTTTTAATAAATTAAAAGAAGAGGTAGAATTTAAATAATATGCCAGAAGAAGGACAATTCAAAAGAAACGTTGCATACAAGTTAAAAATAGGTAATATTCTTCTTGGAAAGCCGGTTATGAATGGGGAAAAATTTTCGTTTTTAGAATTAGGGGACAAAAAGATAGTACGTGTTAATGTAATTGGCAGCATAATAGAAAAGTATGAAAGTGAAGGAGAAAGAAAATATATTTTTTTCAAACTAGATGATGGTTCAGGACAGATAAGCCTTAAAGTTTTCGGAGAAGATATTGAAAAGTTCAAAGAAGTTACACAAGGATTAACAGTTCTTGTAATAGGTGTTCTAAGATACTGGAACAATGAAACCTACATCCAACCTGAAATAATAAAAGAGCAGAATACAAAATACCTACGAATTAGAGAATTAGAACTTGAGAGAAGCCCTTCACAAAAAGCCCCGCCTATTGAGAAAAGCAAGATTATAGCAATAAAAGACAGCATAATTGATGCAATAAAAGAAGCTGAGGAACAAGGCGGAATTGAAAAGGAACAATTAATAATGAGATTAAAAGACGTTTCTCCTGAAATAATAAATCAAGAAATAAAAAAATTTCTTGAAGAAGGAATTATATTTGAACCGAGACCTGGGAAAGTCAGATACTTAGGATAATTATTTAATTTCGTTCTTTAGAATAATCTGTTCTAATTTTTACTTCTCCACCAAAATTTGCTTCATATTTTTCCGCAAATTCATATGTTTTATCATAATATTTTGCATCTTTTAACTCAAATTTATTTTTGTCAATAGATAAAAAGATATTAAGAAAAGATGGTCTGGCTGACATTTTCAGAAAATCTCGCAAGTTAGATTTTTCTCTAACAAACAAATTATCCGTACATTCAGTAATATCAATATTTTTTCCGAAAATTTCTTTAACTAATCGCTCAACTCTCCCTTTCTTTAATTTAATATGCAACTTCTCAACACTTATACCTTCAACTTTCACCATAAATTTACTCACCTAATTACTATTTATAAAAATTTATATAGTCAAGTTTCAGCATAGATTCATGACAGAATATGAA
>CAYNWY010000113.1:0-2517 GCA_964401065.1 Candidatus Woesearchaeota archaeon | reverse complement strand
TTCGGAGATACTGATAAATCTATTACAGAAAAGATGAGAAAAGTTTAAAAACGAATTTACTATATTTTGATTATGGCTAATGGAATTGAAAGACCTTTGGATTTATTGAATACATCTAAGGGTAAAGAAGTTTTAGTACATTTGAAAGGCGATAAGTACTTTGTCGGTACTTTATTGGCTTTTGATATCCACATCAATTTGGTGTTGGATAATGTAAAGGAAATGCATGAAGGAGAAGTAAAAAAGAGCCTTGGCTTGACTTTTCTTAGAGGAGACACGATTATATACATCTCTCCTGCTTCAACTGCACTAAAGAAGGATTAAATTTCCACCTATAAACTTCAAAATTTGAAAGAATTGAGCGTTGCTTTGTTTTTCGCTGGGCGTTTTCTCGGCGTATTAAAGCTAGCGAGAGCTTTAGAAATTTAATTAAAGGGATTTTCTCTCTATAGACTATGGTATCAAAAATAAAAATTAATTTTTTAGGAACGTCTGCACAAATTCCTACTGCAAATAGAAATCATTCGGCAATTCTTTTGAACTATAAAGATGAAAATATTCTTTTTGATTGTGGAGAAGGAACTCAAAGGCAATTTAGAAAAGCTAAATTAAACCCTTGCAAGATCACAAAAATTTTAATAACACATATTCATGGTGACCATATACTTGGGCTTCCGGGGTTGTTATCTACTTTAAATTTTAGCGGATATAACAAAGAATTACATCTCTATGGCCCAAAAGGATTTAAGAGAATACTTGAAGATTTCTTAGACTTAGATCATCTAAAAAACGGGTTTAAAATAAAAATTGAAGAAGTTTCAGGGAAATTTTATGAGTCCAAAGATTTTTACTTGGAGGCAGAGAGTATGGAGCATGGAATACCTACAAATGCATATAATTTTGTTGTTAAATCTAAATTTAGGATTGATAAATCTAAATTGAAGAAATATAAAATTAAAGAAGGACCTTTATTGAAAAACATAAAACAAGGAAAAGATATTGTTTGTAATGGAAAAAAGTACAAGGCTAAGGATTTGATATATAATGAAGAAGGAAAAAAAGTTTCAATTGTTTTAGATACTCTATTTAACAATAAAATTAAAAAATTTGCAGAAAATGCTGATCTTTTGATATGTGATTCAAGTTTCAGTTCTAAAAATAGTGAAGAAGCAAAGGAACATTTACATTTGACTGCAAAGCAATGTGGTGAAATTGCCAAAAGTGCAAAGGTGAAAAAATTGATTCTCACCCATATCTCGCAGAGATATGATAATAATCTTAAAGAGCTTTTGGACGACGCAAAGAGTAGTTTTAAAAATGTTGTTGTTGCAGAAGATTTCAGTGAGTTTGTTATTTAAGTATGCCCCGGACAGGATTTGAACCTGCGACCTGGTACTTAGAAGGCACCCGCTCTATCCAGGCTGAGCTACCGAGGCTTCATTACTTTATTATAAGGGTAGTTAATAACCTTTAAAAGTTTTGCATTCTAATAGAGTATATGAAAAAGAGAGTTGAAAATTTAAAATTTCCTTTAAAGGGGAAGTATCTTGCAATGTTAGCTCCAAGTTTTGTAGTAGATTTTTCTTATCCTTCTGTAGTTTCACAATTAAAAGAACTTGGTTTTGAAAAAGTTGTTGAACTAACCTTTGGTGCTAAAATGATTAATAGAGAATATCATAAATTACTCGAAAATTCAGATAATCTTGTTATATCTTCTGTTTGTCCTGGAATTGTTGATTTTATAAAAAATAAATTTCCCAAATATAAGAAAAATTTAATTCTTGTAGATAGTCCAATGATCGCAATGGCTAAAATATGTAGAAAAACCTATTCTAAACATAAAATAGTTTTTATATCTCCTTGTAATTTTAAGAAGGAAGAAGCAAAAAATTCTGGTATTGTCGATTATGTAATTGATTACAAGGAATTAAAAAATTTATTTTTAAAATACAAAATAAATACCAAGAATAAGGAAGTTTGTTTTGACAAGTTTTATAATGATTATACTAAAATATACCCTCTTGCAGGGGGATTATCCAAAACTGCTCATTTAAAGGGAGTTGTAAAGAAAAGCGAAGTGAAAGTTATAGATGGGATTAATGGAGTTGTTAAATTCCTTGAAAAACCAGATAAGAGTATAAAATTTTTGGATGTTAATCTTTGTGTTGGGGGTTGTATAGGGGGATCATGTATAAATTCTAAAGAAAGCATTCCAGAAAGGAAAAAAAGAGTATTGGGTTACCTTAGGCTTGCTAAAGAAGAGGATATTCCCAATGCGAGACTTGGTTTAATTGAAAAAGCCAAAGATATTAATTTTAATATTAAGAAGTTTTAAATATGTTAATTCTTGTGAATATTCGTGCACGGGTGGCACAACGGCACTGCGTTCGCCTGCAGAGCGAATTTGTGTGGGTTCGACTCCCACCCCGTGCTTATTTTTGAAATAATTTTAATAAATCCTTTGTAGTTGTTAATAATATTTATAAACTAAATGTAGTTATTAACAAAATGGCTTAC
>CAYNWY010000112.1:0-2518 GCA_964401065.1 Candidatus Woesearchaeota archaeon | reverse complement strand
TCATTTATGAAAAGTTAAATTAAATCTATATCCAACCAGCTAAAATTCCTAATCCAACTAAGAACAAAAGGATTCCGGCAATCAAATGAAGCTTTCTTATGTTTCTTTCCTTCCATCCTGAGACATCTTCGATCCTTGCAAAGCCAAAATAGACAACTCCCACAATGATTAGCATTGGAATTATAAAGACTATATTATAGTAGAGAAGCCAGGGGATTGTTTCAATGAATTTCAATCCTGATAGAAGTCCAGATGCAACAATATATGGGCCTATGGTGCATGGAAGAAGGAAGAGTGTAACTAAAAATCCTATTGTAAACGCTCCAGCTGGGGAGGTTATCTTTTCAATTGCTCTTTTTACTCTTGGCCTTAAAAATATAGGCATTTCTGTAGCGAAACTTCCTTTTCTATAGAAGAAAAAGTCTTTTATGTTCAAGGCTCCCAGAATCATTGCTAGAATTGCTAGCCCATCATATACATAGCTTGCGCTTCTTCCAAGGAATTCTGCAAATGTCTTGAAGAACTGCACTAAAATCAATCCGTAAAAGATATACCCCAGGAATACTGCAGAGGCAAAAGCCAAGCCAGCGTACAGGACTTTTTTTCTTTTTTCAGGATTTTGAATCAAGATAGTTATCAAAACCATTGCTAGGACAGCCATTGCACATGGATTTACAGAATCAGCTAGTGCAAGCAAAGTTATTTTTCCAAGAGTAAAATCTGTAGGTAGCATTTATTTAACATCCCGTAAGATCTTTTAATTGCTCAAAGGATTGAACTCCTTCGTATTTCTTTCCTTTTATAATCCAGGTAGGAGTCTCAGTTATACCTGTACATTCTTCTTGATTATAAAAACAGTCAATTGTGTTTAGATATTGATAATTATCTCCAAATACTTCTTCCTGGACTTGACAGAAATGGCAGCCTAATCTGGTGTATAAGATGGAATTTTCACCTATGCACTTGGATATTTCTTCATCAGTTCCAGGAACATCTTTTCTTAGGATTAATATTGCGAGGACTATAACAAAAAGGATTATAATCAAAGTTATCCATCTCTCTTTACTTAATCTTTTCATAATTGTATTTAATTAAAAAATGGTTTTAAATCTTGCGGAATTAAAATTTAGTAGTCTGGCAATTCTTCTTGAGCAGGAGATTTCTTTTTTGGCTTTGCTTTTATATCTTTTGGAGTTGATTCAGCTTCTGCAGCGTCTTCCTGTTTCATATCTTCCTTTGAAACAGAATTAATCATTTCCTTGAACTTCTCAAAATCCGAAGCAAGAATTCTGACACCTGCTTTGGTAAAGCCAGTATATCTGTCTGATGTGACAAATTCCCTTATTGTCAGGCCTTTTCTTCCTCCAAAATCATCCACTCTTATCATTATCTCTGAAGTGTCGTTTTTCTTTATCTTTCCTATGTCTTTTTCCATGATTAATAAACAGAAGGCTCTTTTATAAATGTTTTCGTAAATTTTAATATATATCCAATCAATAGTCTGCAAAGATTATATTAGCTTTTGACATTCTTTCTGAGTCCATATCAGATTTAGTAATCCCCATATTATAAAATTTATTGAATTTTAATATATTCCATAGACTAAATAATCTTAAATAGTTGAGTTTATTTAGATTTTAATGGTAAACGAGTGTCCTAAGTGCAATGGAACAGGAATAGTCAAGGAAGAAGATGGAAGTGTCCACACTTGCTGGGATTGTCTTAGAGAAGGGAAGATGGATGTTCATTCTAGCAAGGTTTCAGATTCTAAGATACAAATCTGAATAAATCTTCTTTACAATTATCAAGTAATTTCTTATTATTAGTTTAGTTATACTTTGTAATAGCCTATCAATATATTAAACAGTTATTATTAATTATATAAGCAGAATTAATCCTTAATTTAGAATTATTTTAGAACAGTTGCCTTTATTATTATAACGTCTTTTATGGGTTTATCCCCTGAGCCTGTCTGTACAGCTGCTATTTTATCCACAACATCCATGCCGTTTACAACTTCCCCAAATGCAGGGTGTTTTGAATCTAAGTAATTGTTATCAACAAGATTTATGAAGAATTGTGAGCCACCTGTGTTTGGGCCTGCATTTGCCATTGAAATAGTGCCTCTGTTATTTTTATTTCCGCCTTTGTGTGTGAATTCATCTTTGATATTATATCCTGGACCTCCTCTTCCTGTTCCAGTAGGATCTCCTCCCTGAATCATGAATCCATTAATTATCCTGTGAAAGATAGTCTTATCATAGAATCCCTGTGAGACTAATTTTTCAAAATTTCCTGTTGTTATAGGCATATCATCGTAAAGTTGAATGACTATATCTCCATAGTTGGTTTCAAGTTTTACTCTGGTCCCAGAGTTAGTCACATTTCCTGTCATTTTTCCTATAAATATTGCAGCAGCTACAAACAATATTAAAAATATTATGACACCTACAGTTTTTAAATTCATAGTTTAATGTATGCGTTTTATTTTTTAAAGGTTTTGATGATAGAATTCTTT
>CAYNWY010000111.1:0-2701 GCA_964401065.1 Candidatus Woesearchaeota archaeon | reverse complement strand
ATATATAAAGCCCAGGTGAGAGTAATTTTAATGGAAAAAACTCAATTGCAAAAGCAACAATTACAACAATTAGAAAAACCTTGTTTTGGCACAAAAGAATGGTCAAAAACCTCTGGCATTTGCAGGGGATGTAAGTTAAAAGAGGATTGTGGTAAAATTAAAGCAAGCAGAGAATGATCTCCATAAAATTTTTATAGTATATTTTATTTAGAATAAGATGAAAAAGAGGGCACTAATTATTATAACAATTATCCTATTACTAATAATCTTAGCATATTTCTTTTATCCAGGATGTGGCTTTCATAGAATAGGTTCAGTTTTTCAGGGGCAGAATGTAGGAGAAGCATGTATTTGTAAGATAGTAAATAGCATTTGCTTTCAAGAGGGTAATTATATAGAAGCAGACGACAGTACAAAACAAAAGATAAATGACTTGTTCTCAGGAAACCAATAATTTAAGTTAGTTGTTAGCAATCTTATGATGCATCATCCTATTATGTCTTTTCTGCCTTTTTATTTCTGCAATTATCCAGATGATAACAAAAAACACCAGAGCAAAAAGAAGTAATGCTATATAAGTAAAAGAATCGATATTTATTCCAACATAACTTACTCCCATGAATGCGCATATGAATGAGATATTTTAAGGATTATTGTGATTTGGGTGAGTGGGAAGGGAAGAAACGAATATATTTTTAAAGAACTAAATATTTAAATAATTAGAAGAGGGGGTTAATTTTATGGAACAAGTACAAGAATTGTCTCTTTTGAAAGATTTTGAGAAAGATAGCCAGTGGTTCCATAACAATATAAATAAATTAAGAAAAGAAGGATTTACTGGTAAATTCGTAGCTATAAAAAATTCCAAACCTCTTGCTTCTGGTAAAGATATAGATATAGTTATAGAAGATATAGAGAAAAAAGGGGAAGACCCTTCCTTTGTATTCATAGAATTTGTTCACCCAGAAGGTTTTACTCTGATTCTTTAAAATGAGAAGAATACCCTTACAGGTTTATTATTTTGCAGGAGATTTAAGGGCAATGGCTCATTTTTTATTAAAGATAGAAAAATTATCAAAATCTTCCATACCCATAAATGCAATTATTGATACTGGAAGTCCAATAACACTTATTGGTCCCTTAGATACAAAAAGAATGAGAATATCAAAAATCCAACTTAATAATTTAGAAGGAAGAAATAAACCAGTTAATATAGGCGGAGGACAGATACAAACCAGAATAATTGAGAATTCCCGATTAAGATTTATGGAGGACTTAGAAGTTGATATGCCTGTTGAGTTTCCAATTACAGGTGAAGCAAATCCTATTCAACCAAGTTTATTGGGTGTTGATTTTTTATTAAAGACAAAATCTACATTAGTTTTTAACCCAACCAAAAAAGAAGCCTATTTGGAGTTAGAAGAATAAATCGTTTCTGCTTCTGCAGATGCCGGCACGCCAGCGGTTATAATTAGTCTTCTTCCTTCTTCCTTGTAATCTCTTCAGGAATTCTATATTCTTCCCATCTCACTTTCTTTTTGTCTATTGCATCTTTCAGATTCTTTTCCTGAGCAGATAATTTAGAATTCCCACTCTTAACTTCCATAAAAACTATCTCATTAATATTCTTTTCATCCATTCCCTTAAAAACTAAAAAGTCAATTGGCTTTCCAATAAACTTGCATTCTGTTGGAAGATATTTAAAATTTGGCAAATAAGGAGCAAGTTGCTCTGAAAATTGCCCGCCTATAACTGCTCTTGATTTCATTATAGCTTCTTTTCTGTAATCTGGAAGTTGCTCTTCCCAATATTTATCTCTCTGGAAGATTCCGTTTCTCCTGCCTACAAGGTACGCAACAACTATTCCTATCAAGAAAAGCAAAAGGAAAATGATTATTGTGGGGTCCATTTTATATTATTTCTTCTCACTTAACAACCTCCAGCAATTCTTTAATATCATCAATCTCCCAATCAGCTCCACTCTTTCCTGATTCTGGAGGCTTCTCTACACCATATCTTGCAAAACAGGTTTTAATGCCAAGCTTCTTGGGGGTGATAATATCCCTTTCTATCCTATCTCCTACCATCAATACTTCTTCGGGTTTCATCTTCAATTGTCTTAATGCTGAATTAAATGGAGCAGGATGAGTTTTTTGCTTCTTTACATCTCCTTTTGTTACAACAACATCAAAAAAACCATCAATTTTCATTGCAATAAGCCTCATCCAAGCTTTCATACTAGGAGCATCACTTACAATTCCTAATTTATATTTTTTCTTTAAAATTTTTAAAACAGGAATAACTCCAGAATAAGGAACAAGATAAGATTCTCTAACTTTTCTATAAGCGAGAACACCTGAAGCCATAATCTTATAATCGACTTTTCCATTTGATTTTTTTATAATCTTTTCAAATACGTCTCTATATTCCATTCCACGCTTATCATAAATATCATAAATTTCTTTCATAGCATCTTCCTTCTTCATATTCAATCCAGCAGAAATCATTGATTCAACAGCTGCTTCGCAGCTTTTCTTCTTCATTTTCATGAAATCTATGAGAGTATTATCAATATCAAATAGAATTGCTTTTGTCATTAAACGTTAAAGAAGGGGGATTTTAAAAATGTGTGGGGGGGGAGAGGGGGAGGAGGGGATTTGAGAAAGTGGAAGAAAATAAACCTAATTATCTTTTTTCTCCT
>CAYNWY010000110.1:0-2710 GCA_964401065.1 Candidatus Woesearchaeota archaeon | reverse complement strand
TGATTTATACTGAAAGAGATTTAATGAATTTATTCAAATCCTTATCTTTCAAATCTCTCGAAAGTTCATTTGGAGATTCCTCAAGGTGATAATTGAAAATTACTTCTGATGGTTTCTTTCCATTTTTCAAACCAAAAAGTAATGTGGAAGTTCCTAGATTCTCCATTGAGGATTTTGTTATTTTTTTATTTTCACTTTGTTCATAGAAGCTTTTTGTCATACCCATATAAACATAAAGAAATGTTGCTAAGTCCTTTTGGAAATCTTCTGATTTATTAGGGAGAGTTAGCAGGACAGTTGTTAATCCAAGTTTGAAAGGGAGATTTCCCATTTTTGATTCAGAAACGTTTCTCAATTTATTGTTTAATTCCTTGATGAAATTGAAATCATGTAAAGAATCCTCCTGGGAATTTAACTCGTAAGTTATTGGAGAACCTTCCTCTGAGAGATAATGAGAATTTCTGACTCTGTAACAAATTCCAAATGCAGGACTATAATCAATAATTTTATCTCCCACAAAATTTTCAAAATCAAGTTTAAACCAATCAATATTTATTTGAGGCATCTAAGCAAATCTTTCTCTGTATTTATAAGGATTTAGATTATTTATTTTTATCTTATAATTGCAGTTAAGGACTAATGTAGTTATCAATTTTGGCATATGTAGTTATTAAGCCTCTTTTTTTCGTTTGCAATTATAAAAGGACTATCAAATTTTTAATTACTACTCTATGTTTATCACTGCTTGTCATTTTTAAAGAGTAACAGAAACGAAAGATTTAAATAGTTGCGGTTGTTCCAATCTCTATCACCTCTTTTTACCCAGGAGACGCTTCAGGTCTACTTTTTGTCGGCTTGAAGAATCTCCCAGGGTTTCGAAAAATACTTAAAACCCTCCCCTAAAGATTATCTTCAAAATGGACACAGAAGAAATCAGACTTTCGCATACTAATCATAAACTTTATCTCTCTTATCAATCTTAGTAACTAAAATTATCTTCTGAACTTCTTTAAATTTGTACAAAGCCCTAAACTTGCCAATTCTATATCTGAAGACCATTTCATTATTATCTCTTCCAATAAACTTTGCATCGCTTGGAACTGGATTATTTTCAAGATTCTTTAATCTCTTTTCAATTCTTTCTTTTGTATCCTTATCTAATTTATCTAAGAAATCTTGAGCTTTAACAGAAAGCTCTACAAAAGGCATTTTATAACCTCTTGGTTCTTCCTTCTCTTAAATCTTCTTCTGCTTCATTTAAAGAACTAATATCATCTGGAGTTAGAGTTACATCTATTATGTGCTCTTTTATAAAATTAATTTCGTGTCCTAACCTGTCAAGTCTGTTTATAATTAGTTCTTCGTTTCCCATATTTATTATTAAGAGAAATAGTATATAATCTTTTTGGTTTTGCTTTTATTATGAACTCATGAGGAGTTGAACCCACGCCCTTATAAGTCTTCAACAGATCTTATTTGTTTGAATTTTCCTCTTTTAATATCGCTTCCACTAGATTCAATTTGTTGCATAGTCTCTTCATTAGATAAAACGCAAAATGTTTCCATAGCTTGAGATAATTCTTCTTTTGTTGCCATAAAAATAAATAAGCCCGGCATTACCGTTAGGCCATACCCGGGATTTGATAAGTATTATAATAAGAAATAGTATTTAAGTTTTACTTTTTCAAAGGATTTTGCCAGGGTTTTCAATAAAATTTATGAGCCTCCCAGGGTTTCGATTTTTACTTGAAAACCCCAAATATTAAATTATAAAAGTAAAAAATGATTATATCGCCTTAGAATAATAAAAGAATGTTTTCCAGCGATTATAATTTTTTTTCTTAAAAAGCTTGAACATTTTTTCATTATTTACTTCACTAAACCCCCATATTAACTCCATTTTCATTTTCTTTGCTATATCTTCCAAATAATTCATTAATTTTGTTCCATATCCTCTTCCCTGATAATTATTATCAACTACAATTCCGCTGAGTCTAAGATGTTGTGCAGTATAAAATACTTCTATCATAAGGCATCCTATAATTTTTTTATCAACTTCAAATACAAACAATTTGTGATTTTTATTGCTAATGTATTCAGCAATATCCTTTTTCTTGTATATCTCATTTCCAGTAAGATTTGGGTCACTATTAAAAAGCTCTAAAATTCTTTTGACATCTTGGATTTTTGCAATTCTTATTTTCTCTTCCATCTGTTTATTAAATAAATCTAAATATATAAATTTAATAGTTTTAGTTATGATTTAGGGGTTTTCCCTAAGCACTCCCAGAGTTTCGTTAATTTGTTTAAACCCCAAATTTAGATAAGCACGATTCTGTGAATCAAACTGCTAAGGCGCTGATTAGAGAAGGAATCCCTGTTGTTGCTGCAAGAAATATTCATTATTAAAATCTATTTTTATTCACAATCATCTTTAAATAGTGTTTTAGTTCTTGTTCTATGACTAAAATGGAAAATCTAACAAAGAAAATAAATATAGTAAAGTCTACAGTACTCGGTTTAGGACTTTTGGCTCTTACAGCCTTGCCTCTAAATGCTCAAAAATACGAATCAGATTATATAAAGAAAAACAATCTAAGCTATTGCATATATGGAAGAGGCATAAAGCATAATTCTCATTATTTTAAGAAAGAAAAAGAAGAGAATTATTGCATTTCCAAGGCAGCAAAAAAGAGTAATTCATATTATT
>CAYNWY010000109.1:0-2721 GCA_964401065.1 Candidatus Woesearchaeota archaeon | reverse complement strand
GATATTTGTATTAAAAAGGGGCGTAATTAGTCCGGAACTTACCTAATCACCAAATATTAATACAAACAGAAGTTAATTTTTCAAATGATTTTGACTGGACAAAAATCATCCTGAAAAAACAAGATATAAATTCAACAAGAGGGTATGTCATAATAAATGGATTAAATTACACAAAGAATGTCACAGTTGATAGATTAAACAACGAGTCAGAATCTGTATGCATAAAAGATAAACAAGTAAACTCAATCAATGAAATAAGTGAAGCATGTAATTCTGCAAGTGAATATCTTCTTAACTGCCCAGGAAATTTTAGTAATAATATTCTCAATCTAACTTGTAAAATTTCTGGAAATAAATTTATTGTTACTGGATTAACTCATTCTGCAGTAATAGAAATTCTTCCAATTTCAGAACCCTGTATTCCAGATTGGGAATGTGATGACTGGACAGATTATGATAACAATTGTGGCTCTAGAACTTGCGCAGACTTAAATAATTGCGAAAATATCTCTAGCAAGCCACTTGAATACCAAAAATGCCTTATATGCGTACCAGATTGGGATTGTACAGAATTTGCACCTGAAAAATGCCCTAAATCTGAAAGAAGAACAAGAACTTGTGATGATTTAAATGATTGTGAAACTTCCAAAGGAGAACCTAACTTAACACAAAGTTGTAAAATAGAAACTAATTGGATGCTAATTATAGCTGGAATAATGGGGGGAATTATTATTTTAATACTCATTATAATCCTAAGTAAAAGAAAAGATAATAAAGGAACGCAAAATACAAATCAAGGAGAAATTTACCCAAGACAACCCCCTACTAGTGGACAAACCAGATACATTCCTTCTACTTATAGCCCCCCTTTAGATGTAAGACAAGGGTATAATACAAATCAAAAAATTAATTCACAAAAAACAAATCAAAATAAAGCAGAAGATTATTACAACCCACAAAACCTATAAATCTCTGCCTCCTTGTTAATTCATGCCAGAAACAGGAAGTTATCTCTCTTTATCAATAAAGCTTATTCTAGTACTATCCATAATAAGTAGCATTTACAATCACCTCTGGCACATAGCTTCCACAAACATATTTTTGTTGATTCTTATGTTTGTCCCACAGATAATAAAATCAAAATACGATATTAAATTTCCAAAGATTTTTGAATGGTCTCTTTTAATATTTGTGATAATTACTCTTTTACTGGGAAGTATAGGGGGAATAATTGTCCCAATATTTTTTGGAATATTCGTTTCTTTTATAGGTTTTATGATTCTTGCAATTTTATATTCAGCAAACCAAATAAAGAAAAATTATTTTCTAATAATATTATTTTCATTTAATTTCTCTGTGGTATTTGGAGTTGCAATAGAACTTGCAAAGTATTACCTGAAATTGATTTTAAAATATCCTCTTTCTACAAGCAATTTAGCATATTCAATGCAAACCCTTACTTTTGTGGTTATAGGAGCAGCAATCTCCTCACTAATAGGGTATCTTTATATGAGATATCCAAGGGGAATCTTGAGAGAAGCTTTCAAAAATGTAACAGAAAAGAATCCTACATTATTTAAAAGAACAGAAATCCTAAAAGAAGAAATCTTTGAATTAATAAAAAGAGGAGAGAGCGAAAATCTTGAATTTAAATCCACTTTTAGGACAAACCTCCATACGAATGAAATTGATAGGAAAATAGAATATTCTGCTCTAAAGACAATCACCGCATTCATGAATTCCAAAGGAGGAGCTCTTTTGATAGGCATAGGTGACTCTGGAGAGATAATTGGAATAGAAAAGGATAATTTTGTTAATTATGACAAATTTGCTCTCCACATTACAAACCTTATAAAAACAAGATTAGAAAAAAACACTCTTTCTCTTATAAAGAATAAATTTATAGAAGTTGATGGAAAAACTGTTTTAAAGATAGAATGCAAAAAAAGCGATAAACCTCTTTTTTTAAAATCTCAGGATAATGAAGAAGAATTTTATATAAGAGTTGGACCTTCAAGCACACAGATAAAAGGAAGCGAGCTACTTGATTACATAGAAAAAAATTTCAAGAAAAAGAAAGATTAACTCTAGAAAGGAAGATAATCCACCCATGTTCCATCTTCATCGATTTCATTTCCTTTATGCTTTATAATCCCTACAAAATTTCTTCCATCTTTTAACCACCCATACATCTTTTTATCTCCTGCATTTTTTGGCAGAGAATCTATCTCTTCCTATGAAGATGCCCAGAATGGAATTCCTTCATCACTTACTCTTAACTCTCCATCATATTCCCCAGAATGGAATTCCTTCATCACTTACTCTTAACTCTCCATCATATTCTGTTGCTGAATAAATTTGAACAAGAAAATTATCTGGATTTGGCCAATTATCAAAAATCCTATCTTTATTATCAAAGAGTATAACCCCTCTCAAAACAGGATTAATCAAAGATATACCTGTTTCATCTTCAGTTTCTCTTTTAGAAGATTTTACTCTACCCTCTATATTCTTTAATCCTTTTTCGCAGTTTTCTAATTTTCCTCCAGGAAGAGTACAATATCCTGAATTTGGGTCTTCTTTTCTTTCTATCTTCCTTAACATTAAAATCCCTTTATCACAATTAAGATAACTCATTGTTCCATATTTCATAGAGTACCTCTAGAAAAATAAATTTAAAAGAATTTACGTGATATGAAATATATACCATAATTTCTCCTC
>CAYNWY010000108.1:0-2742 GCA_964401065.1 Candidatus Woesearchaeota archaeon | reverse complement strand
ATAAGTTTATTAATTATTTATAGATTATTAATAATATTAATAATTAAAAAGGTCCATTAGTCTAATGGTAGAACACTTCGTTTACACCGTGCATTCACCAGTCCGATTCTGCATAAGCCCATATATTTACATGAATCCTAAAAATTTAAAAACTATCGGCTCCAATAGTCTATATGGAAATTAAGGGGGGTTTAAAGTTAATTGTATTGAAGATTCTTAATGAAAAAGATTTTACAGGATATGGTTTAATAAAAGAAATTGAAGAAAAAACAGGCTTCTGGAAACCTTCTCCAGGTTCAATGTATCCTTTAATGAATGATTTATTAGAAAAAAAATTAGTAACATGCAAAAAAAATAATAATCAAAAGATTTATTCCATTACAGATGAAGGAAGAAAAGTTTATATGGAAATAAAAGCAAAAAAGCAAAAAATAATTAATGAGATTTTGGATGGAGTAAAGTTTCTTGGGGTTTTGGGAGAAAAGGAAGAAGAAACAAGACCCATTATTTATTTACTTAAGGAGTTTGAAAAAGAAGATTTTCCATTAAAAGAAGATTTTGAAAGTATTATTGAGTTCAGAGTTAACCTTATGAAGTCACTCGAAAAGAGAAAGGATTTAAAGAAGATTAATAAAATTTTGAAAGAAAGTTCAAAAAAATTAAAAAAATTATAATCGGGAGAATCTCTTAAATCAAAATGAGAATTAAACATTTAGATAAAAGAGGAGAATCTCTAATTAATGAAACTCCTTCTGAAAAAGTATGTGAAATTATTCTCCTGATTGTAGTTATATCTTTGATAGTTGCATTGGTTTATTTTATATATTGGATAATCACATCCGGAGCCTTAGAAAACATAATAAGATTATCTAGGGGATGGTAAAATGGATAGGGGATCAAAATGCGATAATTGGAAAGGTTTAATCGATTTCATATTAATTGTTATTCTTTTAATAGGTTGGCTTTGTCTGAAACATTTTAAGATTTTATGATAAAAAGATTTATAAACAGTTATCGGCACCGATAATTATGACAGATTTTTTAGAATCTTCGTTAATGAAACTTGCGTCTTTTCAAAAAAAGAATGCCCTCGCAATATTTGTCCTAGTTTTAGTTATTACATTATTTCTTGGAATTGGTTTAACAAAATTCGCTATAGAATCAGACATAGAAAAAGAGATGCCTCAAGACTTGCCCATTTTTAAGATAAACGATGAAATCTCAGACAAGTTTGGAGGGCAAGATGTTGTTTTGGTTGTAGTTCAACTTGATAAAGAATCAGATGACAAAGAAGCTCCAATCGATATAAGAGACCCAAGAATTATAAAATTCTTGATGGAATTGGAGAACAACCTTAAACAAGAAGATTTAATAGAAAACGTTCAATCTGTCGGCACAATATTTAATCAATTTGGAGAACCTCAAAGTTTGGAGCAAGTCAGAACAATTTTGTCTCAAGTTCCCAGTTCAGAGATGTTCTTTAATAAAGATTATAGCATTACTCTTTTATATATCTCTACAGATGTTGGCAGTAGCGAGGATAAGGTCAAAGAACTAACTGAAATTGTCTCAGAGAAAATTGAAACTTCTATGAAGCCTGTTGGAATAAAAACCTTGATTACAGGGACTCCTCCGATGATGGTTACATTGCTTGATTTAATTGTAAGAGATGCTGCTTTTACTCTTGCCATTGCCGCTCTATTGATATTAGTATTATTGATAATAATGGAAAAATCCTTTACTAAAGCAATTCTTGTATTTTTTCCTTTAATTTTGGGAATAACTTGGACATTGGGGACTATGGGGTGGCTTGATATTAAATTATCTATTGCTACTGCAGGAATAGGCACAATGATTTTAGGTTTGGGTGTGGAGTATGGAATTTTTCTTGTAACAAGATATAAAGAAAAAAGAGAAAATCACAATCAGGCAGACTCTTTACAGATAGCTGTTTCAGGAGTTGGAAGTTCAATACTTGGTTCGGGATTGACAACAGTAGTGGGTTTTTTATCATTAACTTTTTCAGTAATGCCGATGTTAAGAGATCTTGGAATTACATTAGCATTAGGAATTGGTTTTTCTTTATTCATTGCTATATTTGCAAACCCTTCAATAATAATTTTAGAAGAAAACTTTGAAAGATGGATTACTCATCGAAGGCATAAAAAATATTCAAGAAAATTGGAAGAGCATAAGGGGAAAAAATGGGATTAAGAACAAAATACTCAAAACTTGTTGCAAATAAGCCTGGTTTAATCTTAGTGATAGCCCTATTATTTAGTGGAATAATGTTCTACGGTTTGACTAAATTAGAAATGACTGATTTGGATTATGAAGACATTCTACCTAAAGGAATAGAGGTCATTGATGCTATGAACATTATTCGTAATGATTTTGGAGGAACAGAAAGCGTCATAATTGTTATTAAGATAGAACCAAATGTTGCAGGTTCTAATGAGCCAAAAGATGTAAGAGATCCAAGAATAATACAATACATTGATATCTTAACTCAAAAAGCAGGATATGCAGATTATGTTGAAGATGTTTCAAGCATTTCAGAAATAATAAAACAATCCAATGGGGGATATATTCCTAATTCTATTTCAGAAATAAAAAAATTCCTTGGCAATCCCGCTGTTAATAACTACATTAGCAAAGATTACAGCATGTCTTTAATAAGAATAAGCCTAAATGAAGAGGCCCAATCAAATGCAGAAGAAATTGAAAAACAATTATCTGAAA
>CAYNWY010000107.1:0-2797 GCA_964401065.1 Candidatus Woesearchaeota archaeon | reverse complement strand
GCCATAGTTTAAGTAAAAAAAGTGGATTTATAAACTTTTTGATTAATTTTTTTGGAATATTTTATAATTTTTCAAGATTTTATCCCCAATTCATCAAACAATGTTTTATTTTTTGTCAAAACAAGATTCAACAAATCTGAAGAAAACTCTTTTTTTAAATATTTAGGAATATTATCTCCCAAAACAAGATTAATTCCTCTTTCTTTAAATTTGTCTTCATAGTCAGAGATTTTTTTATAAATTCCCTCCCCAAGACTTATATTTTCAATTCTCATTGGATTAAATTCCCCGTTTATTAATCCTTTATTATAATACTCTTTATTAGTTTTAAAGACAATACCTTCTGCATTTGTTTTTATGAGCATTAATGTACCAATTTTAATCTCTAAATCTTTATTTGCTGAGTTTCTTTCAGGATTTGCATAATCCAAGGTTATCAAAGGAGATTTGTCCATGTTAAAAATAGTCATGTTATCTTTTGTTCCAACCATAATTTTATCTCTGGGCTTTAAAACATAAAAAGTTGTTTTTTCTTCGTCCCTTAATAGCATACCTCCATATCCCCTAAATTCGTAAATTTCCTGGAATCTTCTTGTATCCTCTTTTTTATATTGAAGATGTTGATGACCCATTGTACTTCCAATAATACTGCCTACACTGATTGGGATATTTGGAAGGATTGTTATATTTGGCAATTTTGGATGTCCTAGATGTTCTGCACCAGAATAAACAACATAATCATCTTGATAAGACAAATTAATTCTCCTATAATCTTCTGAAAAAAACTTTTTTATGTCTGATAATCTTCTTTCATTAATTTTATAGCCAAGTGTTTCCAAAATTTTCTTATTCAATATTGAATCCTCTTCTTTCATTTTATACCCCGACTCCGCATGTGCATATTCCAGATTCATCAATAGAACAACCATCTCTTATTGCTGCGCATAAATCAAATCTTTCTTTTGTCTTTTCTTCACTTTGTTTTTTTATTTTATCTCCTTCATGCAATATTGATTCTCCTCTATCAAGTGCTTCTTCTAGAGAATTTGCCTTTACTTTTATCAATGGAAGAATCCTTTCTTCTTCCATCTTATAATTTAAGTCATAGACTTTCACGCTTCCTCTTACAATATATTTTTTCATTTTATTTTTCTTATCTCCTTTTTAGTAATATTGTCTTGGGTCTCCTTCAATCATTTTAGAATACACCCTAAACACAGCATCTGTACTTTCTTTAACTTTAGGCATTGTTGTTGGAGGGATTTTTCCATTATTCATATAATTAACAAATGCTGATACCATGTTGTAATAAGGTTTTACTTTTGGAAGAATTTCTTCCTTGAACTTTGCCTTTGGTCCTGCCCTGTCTGTGTAAGAAATAGAATTATTTTCAAAATCTAAAAAAACTTCTCCTTTTTCAAAAGACACTTTGAAATATTTTTGAGATTTTGGCATGCATTTTCCCAATCTTATATGTGCAAATGCATTTGGAGCAACTCTTCCGTCATTTCCATCAATGTCTAAGAATACATCTGCAGCTGTTTCACTTTTTATAAATTCATTTCTTTTATCTCCTGTTGGGAATTGATATTTGTAGGATTTTGCCGAAATAACATCTGTCATCTTTGCTCCAACCATATAAAGAAGGTGCATCATGTGAACTCCTGTGTCAAGCCATACCCCGCCCCCATTAATAGAAGGATCAAGGAGCCATGCATAACGTTCTGATTCTAAAAAATCATTCTCCTCTAAAACAGCTTCTATTGAATTTATTTTTTTAAACTTCCTAGTCTTCTCATCAAAATTTTCAAAAAGAGTTAAGAAGGGTATTTCTCTTATTTCAGCAGATGGCAGAAGAGACTCTAGATGCAATTGAAAAAGGGGATTCTTCTGGTTTGATTGGAATTCATGATATTGACATAAACTTGGATAAATTTCATGATTATTGTGTGAGAGTACTAAACAAGGTTGGTAATCAAAACGGCAAAAAAGCACATCTCTTATTCTCAACTCTTTATCTTATTGAGATGGCAGGGGACGAGTTCAAGAATATTTCAATACATTTGACTAATGATTTTCATGAATCCAGGTTTGAAAACATAAGGAAGATGATAGAGTATATAAAAGAGCAGATTGGAAACTATTACGATTTGTTCTATAAATTTGACGAAGAGAAAGTTAAAAGAATCTCCGAACTAGACCAGAAGATTTACCTGGAAGTCCCAATTATGTATAAGAAAGCGAACGAGGAAGAAAAAGAAGTCTTCCATCATTTAAGGATGATAAGTCGTTATATTAATTCCTTAATGGAGTTAAGGATTGAGATGGAATATTAAAATTTTCATTTAAAGCAATCTAATTTAAGTGTTTTCTCTTCGAGATTTTTATCTTTCTTGTTTGAATTTGACGCCCCTTCAAATTGCTCTGTTTTATCTTTGGAATTGCTTATCTTATTTATTAAACTCTGTGCCCCTTTATACGTAACTCCTGCTTTAAGTATAGCAAATGCCAACCATCCTACTTGAATACCATATTTTCCAATAACTTTCCAATCTTCTTTTTTTCTGAGATTATAATAGGGAAAAGGGTTATATCTTCTTGTTTTCCAATCTCTTATACTAAGAGAGACCAATCCAATTCCGGGGGTAATTCTTGGAATATAATAAAATCCTTTTTTAAGATAATATCCAACTTTTTTAAAATTCATAAATCCTCAAAGAGAAAAATTGTTTATAAATTTAATTATGATTTATTTATATTAAAATCAAATAAATTTATCCAAACTATAAAAGAAATT
>CAYNWY010000106.1:0-2802 GCA_964401065.1 Candidatus Woesearchaeota archaeon | reverse complement strand
ATTTATAAAAATTTATATAGTCAAGTTTCAGCATAGATTCATGACAGAATATGAAAAACTTCTTGATGAAGCATATGCAAAAGTAAAAGTTGTTGCAGGAGGAAGCGGAAGATTTGAAATACCTCCGATAGAAGGGCATATTGAAGGCAAGAAAACAATACTTACTAATTTTCTTAACATTGCTTCTCACATACGAAGAGATCCAGAACATTTACAAAAATTTATACTTAAAGAACTTGCAACCTCCGGACAAAGAGAAGGGGACAGACTTATTCTTAATAACAAAATACCCAGTTCAAAGATAAATGCAAAAATAGAACAGTACATAAAAGAATTTGTTATTTGTAAAGAATGTGGAAAGCCAGATACAGAGTTAAAAAAAGAAAATCGCCTTAATTTTATTAACTGCCTGGCTTGTGGAGCTAAACATCCTGTAAGAGAGAAAATATGATTCGCTACACCATGCTGTAGAAAATATTAAATGAAATGAACAGCATTTTGGAGCTAAACATCCTGTAAGGAAAAAGATATAAACTTACAATATAACAATCTTTAAAAGTAAATTTTTAATTAAATTCTAATGATGATGGATAATCTTAAAGAGGAACTTGATAAACATTTTGAATCTTTTGAAGAAACAAATATTACATTGGAAACTGCAGTAAATGAAAAAAGGAAAATAGTTGAAGAAAATAAAGATAAAAAAGCCTTCATCAAAATTAAAGAGTTCCCAGATAAATATTATTTAGGAAGACTAGAACCTAAAAACGGAATATCCTTTGGATTAAAAGTCACAGAATCCCAAATAGAAACAAATTATTGTGAAATTATTCGTTATGAAAATTTGTTAGAATTACGCTTGTGCAAGGCAGATTTAGCTCATATAAAGAGATCTAATAATAAAATTTGAAAATCTAAATATTTATAAAAGAAAATTTCTTGAAAACCTTATCTCAATTAAACTAAGGGAGGTAAAAAATGGTTGAAGCTTATTGCGTAAAATGTAAAAAGAAAGGACAAAAAGTGAAAGATGCTGTAATAAACAAGACCCAGAGGGGCGGTTTTATGGCAAAAGGAAAATGTCCTGAATGCGGCACATCTATGTGTGCTATGTTGTCTGCAGTGAATGCAGAAAAAGCTATTAAATCAGGTGAAGCTAAGAAGGGCTACTGAAAATGTTTGTAAATGTAATAAAATCTTATAGAGATGTTGTAGCTGTTTGCGATAAAGAATTGTTGGGGAAAAAATTTGAAGAGGGAAAATTTCAACTTGACATTAAAGAAAGTTTTTTCAAAGGAAGAGAATTTTCAAAACAAGAAGTCTCAGAAACAATGAGAGACATGAAACTTGAAGATTCTACATTTAATATTATTGGAGAAAAGTCAGTTAACACTGCTCTTGAAACAGGAATAATTACAAAAGATGGAATAGGAAGAATTGCTAATATTCCTTTTGCGCTTGTGCTTATGTAATTCTTTTCAAGCAAACCCTTAAAAACTCCTTTTATTTTTTTAAAACATGACAGATGAACTTGAAGAATCAGAAGAATCCCCAGAAGAAGAAAATGAAGAAAGCAATGATGAAGAAGTTCATGTAACAAGGGCAAAAATTCCAAGAGGAGAAGAAGTCATAGGTGTAATTGAAGAAAGATATGGAGGAAACAAGATGAAAGTCAACTGCTTAGACGGAAAAACACGAAATTCTCGTGTTCCAGGAAGATTAAAGAGAAAACTATGGCTACGTCCTGGAGATGTTGTTCTCGTAGAACCTTGGGAATTAGACAAATCTAAGGGAGATGTAATTTTTAAATATCCTTCAAATCAAATTGAATGGTTAAAAAGAAACGGATATATAAAAACAGAAAAAAAGGAATTCTAAAATTTTGAATAATTAAGTAAAATAAGCTAATTAGAAAATAAAAACCTAATATTTATTAACCTTATTTACTATTTTAAATTATGAAAAAAGGGGATATCAGAGGACTGTCTACAGTTATTGCAACACTTCTAATAATTCTTCTTGTAATCATAGCAGTTACAATAGTTTGGGGAGTTGTAAGATCAATAATAAAAAACAATTCAGAATCAGTTTCTCTTGGGAAATTCACAGTTGATTTGGAGATAGTTCCCCCAATAAAGCAAAATTCTACAAGCGTAATTATAAAAGTTAAAAGAAATGCCGGAGAAGGTGAACTTGAAAGAATAATTTTTTCGATTTTTGATGGAGAAAGATCACATCTTTTTGAGAGAGATACAAACTTAAATCCATTAGAGATGGGTACTTTTGTTCTTCCTTATAATGGAACAATAGTCAGTATATCAATATCTCCTACTTTCCTAACAGAATCTGGGAAAAAAACAATAGGAAGCATTTCTGACACTTATCATGGAACAATACTTAAAGAATACGCTGCTAAAAATTGTACGCCAAATTGTCAAAATAAAGATTGTGGAGATGATGGATGTTTTGGTAGTAGTTGTGGAGACTGCGGAGCTGATGAAGAGTGTGTTTTACAAAAGTGTGTTGTAACTCCAGACCCTTGTATTCCAGATATTTGCTCAGAATCTATATGTGCAGCAGATACTTGCGAAGGTGAAAGTTGCTCAGACGGATGCAAAGGAAGCTGTGGTGGAACTAAAGAAATAGACTGTAAAGATGAATTTGGAAACACAATTTGGTGCGGTCCACCAGATGGTGAATGTGGAGACCCATTAATTGGATGTGGTATATGCCAAGATCAATCAGTATGGTGTGATGATGGAATGTGCTGCCCAATTGGCTCTCATAAATCTCTTGGAGGAG
>CAYNWY010000105.1:0-2857 GCA_964401065.1 Candidatus Woesearchaeota archaeon | reverse complement strand
AAATTTAAACTAGCTTTGCATTTATGCTTTATGACTGAAGGAGATTATGAAAATCAGTATTTTACAGAGACTAGCACAAAAGTTAGAGATTTGGAAGAAAAACAGCGAATAATAAAAGATAGAATACTTCTTATTGGGCAGAACCTTATTGAAATGAAGGAAGACGTACATACAAATTTCTTAGAAATAAAAAAGGATATTGAAATTATGAAAAGAGATATAGAAAGATTAAAATCTTTTTTTGAAACAGCTTCTGGAGAATTTTCAAAATTTGCAAAAAAGGAGGAATTAGAGGTACTTTCTAAACAAGCAAAAATGTTTCAACCATTGGAATTTGTAACAAAAAGAGATTTAGAAAAATTAAAAAACAATTAAAAACTATAATCAAAATGGGAATTTTAGATGACATAAACAATATGAAGAGTCAAGGAATGCCAGATAGAGAAATCTCAATGAGACTTCAAGAAAGAGGAGCTTCTCCTAGGGCAATTGAAGATGCTTTCAATCAAATAAGAATAAAAAGAGCTGTATCTGCTGAATCTTCTGGAGAAGACGGGATGGAGCCTTCGATAATGAATGAAAACCCTAAACAAACCTCTTCTTTATATGTGCCAAAAACCCAAGAAATAAGCCATGAGTCTGAAGAACTTTATGCTCCTCCACCGATTCAATCTTCTCAATATAATGCAGAAATTGAAGCTCCCCAATACGGAGGCGGAGGAGAATATGGTCAAGAAGAATATTATCCTCAAGAGGGTTATGAAGAACAAGGAAGCGGAGGAGCATACGATACAGATACTCTAATTGAAATTGCTGAACAGGTTTTCTCAGAAAAGATAAAAAAAGAACAAAAGCAGATAGAATCTCTTAACGAGTTTGCAACATTAGCTGAAACAAAATTAAGTGATGACCATGAAAGAATAAAACGAATGGAAGGAGTAATTGACAAACTTCAAGCAGCAATATTAGAAAAGGTGGGTTCTTATGGAAGAAATTTAGATTCAATAAAAAATGAAATGGGAATGATGCAAGAATCTTTTGAAAAGATGGTTGGTGGAAAGACATACAAAAATGAAGACTCTAGAGAGGAAGAACCTGAAAAAGAAACTTCTATACATCACTTAGCTAGGAAAAAAGCCTCTAAATCAAAAAGATAAAAAATATTTATCCCAAATATAACCCTAAATTATTAATATCCAAATCACTTATTCTAATCCTTCATTAGAATTAACTGATATTCTTCAACACTTAAATTGATAACTTATCTCTCTAAATCCATAAAGAATATAAAAATTAAATTTAATCTTCTTCACCTAATGCTCTTGAAAGAATATTGCTCATTCTTGGTCTGCTAGGATTTTTCTTTCCAGTAATAATAATAATCGCCCCAATTATTACTACAGCAAAGATTATTATTGCTCCATACCTGCTCCAAATATAAGCTAATCCTGTTCCTCCAAGACCCCAGCCAAATGCATTAAGAGAATTGTATATCACTATTCCGATTATAATAAATACTATAATTGCTAAAGCCACCATAAACCAATTATTTTCCTTATTGGTAGGCATAAACAATCCCCCCAAAATTAGAATAACTAAAATCACTGAAAGAGCAACTCCAAATCTAGGGAAGATTTCTGAAAAGAACATTGAAACTATATTAAACTGTAATGACATAAAAGCAACTGCTAAGGCAATAATAACATTAACTCCTTTGCCAGAATTGGGGTCTCCTCTTGATGCAAATATATTCAACTTCATAAGCAATCCAAAAACAAGTGCAAATATTAAAAGAAAAGGCAATGCATAAGCAAAAATTCCTGCAGCTTCCCATTGAGAAAATAAATCTCCGAGAGCTCCTCCTCCGAAATATCCATAAGAAGCTAAAATTGTCACCCCGTTTATCATTATATAATTTATTCAATATCGTTTAAATATGTTTCTGATTATTTTTTCCCAGTGCTTAAAACAATTGCTAACGCTGCAGCAACCAAGACTATAAAGATGAGATTTGTCCATAAAGTATTGCTCCATGTAGAATGAAATACTCTATCTACAAAACTTGCTGTATCTATTCCTGCTGCCCAAAGTACTGCAATTGCAACAACAATGAGAATGAAAATTGCTATAGCCCACTTTATTCCTTTAGGGGAATTTTCAAATATTTTAACCCCTTCTTCTCCCATTATAAAGCCCCAGATTATTAAAACAACAAAAACAATAACTATCGCAATTGTAAGGAATAGTATGAGATGACTCACCATCTCTTTTGGAAATATTGCACTAACAAAAATAAAGCTTATAACAAAAGCAATCAAAGCGTTAATCTGCTTTCTACCTTCTCCAAAAATCTTTGTCTTCTCAAGGATGGCAAAAATTATAAAAAATATTAGAAGGAAAGGATATACAAAATTAGTCAAAATCGGACTTTGCAAAAAAGTTACTTCTGCCATTACCTCTTTTTACTCCTTTTACTCCTTTATTTATTATTCAGCAACTTCCTCAAACCCTGCTTCTTGGCTTGGTAAAGCTGATTTACTTATTATGAAAACATCACTAATGGACTTCACAAACTGGTGCGGAATTATAACCCCTCTAGCACCGCCCATTAAAGAGAGAACATTTCCACCGACTCTTATTCTCCAACCATCAATTTTATTTTCAAATAGGTTAGCTTCTTCGACTTCTCCAAAGAACTCTCCTGAATCTGTAAATACTCTCTTTCCCAAAACCTCTGAGATTTTTTTTATTTTCATACTAGAAAATGCAATAGTTTATTTAAATACTTTTCCATAATGTATAGAATATTTCATATAAGATAGGATTGGGGGAGATATACTGTAAAGTAAACCTTAAT
>CAYNWY010000104.1:0-2858 GCA_964401065.1 Candidatus Woesearchaeota archaeon | reverse complement strand
AAGTACCTTAGCCTTCTTTATATTTAATCATTCAAAATCGGGAGAAGAAGCATAAAAATTATCATGGTGCTCGAAGTCATCAAAGTAGAGCATATTGTTCTGTGCTTCATATTTAAAAACAAGCACAAAATGCCCAACATGAACCCGCTTTTTATCTTTCATATTGTATCTTAGATTTTTATAATGCTCAATATCTGGGCTTGAGAGAATTTCATTCATTTTGTTGAGAAGATTTTTATAAAGCTGTTTATCTTTTTTTTGAAGTTTAGCGAGAACTCTATCAAAATTCTTGCTTGTTTTGTAGCTCCTCGGCATTTTACCTCTTTTCTATTTTTTTCCTAAGCTCTTCAATAGAATGAAAAGTCTCGCCATATCCTTCTTCTTCAATTTTTTTCAGCTTTTCCAAATATTCTGGCCTTAATTCGGGCTCAAGAATCTCTTCTCCATACTCTATAACTATCTTGGTTATTGCTGCGCTTTTGTCTTTCAAATTATATCTTGCCTTAACTATGTTTAAAATCTGGTTTGCCTCTTTAGGAATTTCAACCATTGCTTGTACCATTTTTCTTCGTGTATATTTAGTATATATATTAAGTATACATGGGATATATAAATCTTTTGGTTTAGAAGAGGGAAAACAGTCATAATTGAACTATTGGATATTCTTCTAAAATATGTGATGTAGAAAATATTGCTTTTTTTGAGTAAGGTTTCCATCTATCTGCTTTTAGAATTTGCTCTAATTTTCCCAATCTTAAGTAATCCTCAGCAGAGTTCTTATCAGGTATTGGAATTTTAACATTTTCCATTAAGAAATGTCTGTCGGTAATGGCTAAAAGTTTTCCTTGCAAAAGAGAATAATCGGATGAGTAGCCTAAGATTATTCTTTTTCCTACATAATTGGCTTTTATCATATCTATTGTTCTTACTGATACCATTCAGTCTTATAGAGTAGGCTATTTTTAAGTATTTTTATACTTTAATAATCATATCAAAAAACAGAGGGAAGGATACAAAAGAAGAGGGGAAATAATATTGTTCCATTCCCGTATCAGAGCGACCTTTCTTGGTAATAAGCATATGATAATAGCTCTTCGTAACCCCTTGTTATGTCTTCTTTTTTTCTTGAAACTAAACTTTCTATACAAGATTGAAGAGCTTTATTTAGTTGTTTATACTCATCTCTAGTTAGCTTTGCCCTAGCACAAACTTCTTGGAGCTTTTGTACTTCTTCAGGATGAGTATCAACATTTTTTCTCGATGCTCTTTTGAATACACCAGATATTTTCTCCAGTGTAGGATCTTCATCTGCGAATAATTTTTCTAATGGTTTGTATATTTTTTTTTCTTCTGGCATTGTTATCTGATTTAATAATTTGTCATTAGCCATTTTTAAAAATTTATATACTCAAAGACAACAACCAAAAGCTTTAAATATTATCATTTTATAATAGTTACAAATATAAATTGAGTTATTTATAAAATGAGCAATAAAGGAATTCAAAGGATGTATAGAACCCATGGAACTTCAACAAGTGGGCATTATATCACTGAATTAATTAATAATCCACAACATGATTTTTGGGAGTTTGTTCCATATAAGCTTAGGATTAAAGAAGTTAGTTGCGAGGAGGATGGGACTCTTGAACTTTCTTTACAAAATGGAGATTCTCTCTTTCCATATATTCTATCAGGAATAAGTGAAATTAAGTCCTTCTTGGGGGACATGCAGGTTTTAAGAGCTGAAAATGATACATGGAAGGGTATTCCAAAATTACAAGGAATGACTTTATATGGAATTTTTCATCAAGAGAGCGGAGATTTTTATGCTTTAGGAATTCCTGTAAGAAGGTCTAACCTATGTCCTATTGGGGAATTAACTATGCAGAGGCGCAACCACCCCCCTAGAAGATTAAAAGACCAAATTAAAGAAAATGAAAAAGAAACAAAAGAGAAAAAAGATGCTGGGGAATTAACTGAGCCAGATTATTCTTCTGCTAATGAATTAAGAAAAGAGGGATTAATAGATGAAAAGAATAAACTCACTGAACAAGCAAAGAGTTTAGCACAAGATAGCATTGATATAAACGATTTATATGATAATAGTTCTGGAAATGATGAAAGTTTGTAATCCTGAAAGAAATTTATACTCTTTAAAACCTAATAGCCCCTAATCTACAAAAATTGTAAGCTGTGCAGATGAAAAGCTTGAACTCTGTTGCGCATATCTGGGATAGAAAGAAGACATAAATAAAACTCCTCGTTATTGGAGCACAGATGGTATCATCTTACTGATCTATACTATCTCTATTCGATTGTTTAATTCCTATTTTATGTTTTATTACTAAATTAAACAATCTCTGCTCAAAAATCTAAATTCTTATTTACTAAACAAAGGGTATTTATACTCTTTGATTATGTCTATAATTGAAATCCTTTTTATTATATTGTTGTGTTTATTTAGTAAATCCTGTATAAATTTTTTAAAATCAGATTCGTTTTCGAATTCAAACTCTGATTCAAACTCCCATTCACCAATTACTTTCAAGTTGAATATTATGTGTGGATTAGAGTGTAATTCATCTATTAAACTATTTAGTCTTTCACTTTTTGTGTCTTTTAAATAAATTAATACTTTAAAAAAATTTATATTAGCTTTTTCATAGTCTAATAAGATTCTATAAGATAAAATTTTTTCTTTTAGTAACTTCTTTAATCTAGTTGAAACTACTTTAATAGTTGTATTGGATTTCGTAGCTAAATTGATTATAGACATTCTAGAATTATCAGCAAGCAACCTGAGTATTTTAATTTAAGGTAAATTATACCAAAAAGTATTTCTTATAGAAAAAAGGGTA
>CAYNWY010000103.1:0-2865 GCA_964401065.1 Candidatus Woesearchaeota archaeon | reverse complement strand
CCAAGAAATTCATATCAGAAACAATAAGCTGAAATTTAAATATATTCCGAAAATTGTAAAGACGCCGTTATCATCAAAGTTAATTAAAAAAATTAGGTATTCTTTGGAGAAGATTGGAGTACGGGTGTTCTCTATAGAATATTTTATCAAGAATAATAATATATCAATAATTGATTTTAATTTAAGCTCAAACTATAAACCATTTTTGATAAAACAAAAGGGTGAGGTTATAAAAAAAGCTTGGTTAAATTTATTTAAATAATGAAATTTTCTAAAGAAATCACGCTTCTCGCCGACATTGTAAATTATAGTGTCAAAGGAATAACTGGGGCGCTAGGAAAAGGGGCTGGGGTGACAAAAGAAATGTACCCAGTGTTTTTTCATATGGATGACAACGCTAATATCAATAATCTGGTTAATGTTTTAAGCGATACAAAACTTTTGGATGAGGGCGATATCATAGTTTTGCCATCGAAGTTAGTTGCCATTTTAGAAAAAAGGTTCGTCTATGGGTTGACCATTGAGAATTACACACAGTGTATCAATAATTTAGAATTTGCAAAAAAAACGCTACAACTTCCCGATAAGGGACCCCTAACCAAAAAAGATATGATTGGTTTAGATAAAATAGATCCGGAGAAGGGAATAGGGGTGCGTTATTCCGATGATCCGAACCAGTCTGCTTCCAATGTTGCCGAGGGGATAAAAAATAAGGTTAATTTAAAAGTTGATGTAGTGATTACTGATTCTGATTCGGGAGGAAAAAAGGGGTTAGAGTTGATTAATTGTCCTACTATAGCGGCAACGCCTATCGGGGCGACAAAAGGTTTGAGATTGTTTTATTGCATGCGCGTTGCAGTGGCGGCAGAAATGATTAGAAACAATACCAATAATATCCCAGCCGTGATTGTTAAACCGTATCAAGCTTCTAGACTTAGGAAGAATGTTGGTGAATTAAGATATCCTGGGTTCTTAGACGGAAGGAAAGAGAAAGACATAATAAATAAAAAATAAATGGCTGAAATTATTTTTAAAAATAAAATTGTGAAATTGGTTAGAGCGTCATTAAAGAATGTTGGTGTTTCCAGATCGAGTTTAAATCTCGCATCTATTATTAGCGATTTGAAGGAAATGACAATACTGGACATAGGTTGCGGTATTGGATATATGTCAATCGGTGCGTTATTGTCCGGCGCCAAAAAGGTTGTAGCTACAGATATTTGTAATGTTGAAAAACAATTAAGGGACAATTTAAAGCTAAACAACATAAAACAAAACAAACTTACATTTTATAGAAGCTATTTATTCGATAATATTCCCAGTAATTTAAAATTTGATGTCATTATTGCCAATCTGCCGCAGCATGCTTTACCTGCGAATATAAAGGCCAAGCGATTAAAAGGAAAATATGGCGGTTATGACGGAACAGATTTAGTTTCCCGTTGCCTTACCGAAGCATTTTCCTATTTGAAGCCCGATGGAAGATATTTTGGCTCAATATCAAAATTAACTAACTACAAGAGAACTCTGGGGATAGCAAAGTCTTTATACGAAATAAAATTGAAAAAAGTTGTTCAAAAAAATATAGATCTCAAAGAAATGTTGCCATATGTAAGCGAGGAAGATTTTTTAAATCATCTGGAAAGACTGAAAAGAAATAGATTAATTAATTTTTCTGTAAACGGTAAAAATATCCCAATCAAATATCAAGTTAATTACTGTCAATTCAATAAAAAAGCACTGATCGATTAATTAAATCATCAGTGCCTTTTTGTTTTTAACCTCGCTGTAGAGTCCCGGTGCTATTGTGCATAATTCCTCGATATCTCTATCGTCCATACATATCGCCAATAAATTGATTGTTTCTTCTAGCGAATCTGTCGTATGAACACGATATTCGAAGAATAAGTCGTTGGCTGGATGATTGATTTGCGCCTTTACCAATTCACGGCAAGGCCAATATTTTAATCTTAGCCCTCCAATTTTTCGATTGTCGCAGCCAACAACTTGGAACTTTCCTTTCGCTTCGGTTAATGTATCATAGATGTTTTCTCCTGATACCAATAAGACTAAGGATTCTCCAATCGTAAGATTTCTTACCAGATTGTCACAGAACGACCTATCTTTCAATTTTGGATAAATACTATGGACGTCTCTTGAGTCCATTTTCCAATATTTTCTCCAAAGAATTGACATAGATGTCGCATCTATTAAATCTTTCAATATTGAATCCGTTAGTCTATCGATAATGGTCCTAGGGGTCAAAACAATTCCTGCGAACATTTTCACCTCCTTATAGATTTTTATAGAACAGGAATATTTTAATATACATAAAATGGATTAAATAGTCAATGAAACATTTTAACATCTCTTTATACTGCCTCATTTGTTTCAATTTGACTTAAAAATAGGGAAATCAGCCCTTCTGACCTTATTTTCACCCTATCTCAGGAAGTCTGTCGAGGCGAAGCTGGGGCGGGTTTTAGTTTTGGTTTAGAGATATTTTCTCCTTGTTTGGATTTTAATTATCGGATATAATAGAGAAAGAATGTTAAATTCAAAATTTTGGGCAAATTACTTTAAGGCTTATGATGTTTTGAAATTTGACAGAGCTTTTGTAAATTGTTAATCTGGGGTTGTATGCAAAAAGTTATTTCTCAACCAAAAACTACATTACTTCGGATCAAGAATCCAAAAGAGGTTTGGGAAACCTGGGAAAAAGCCTGGGGGATTTGGAAAAAAAAGAAGATTGATCCAATAAAATATTTAAGGAAGACTCGCAAAGAATGGAAGAGGATTTTGTAATTGATTCATGTATACTTTAGATACCAATATTATTATTTATTTCCTTAAAGGCGAGTCGAA
>CAYNWY010000102.1:0-2887 GCA_964401065.1 Candidatus Woesearchaeota archaeon | reverse complement strand
TTTCTAAATACAATAAAAGGTATTACTTCCCCGCTACTTTTTATCTTAAGAAGGTTTAAAAATTATTAATACATAATCTAAATATGGAAAAATTTTTGGGATTCTTGATTGTTTTTGTTCTTTTGATATGCATATTAGTTATATTAGTTCTTCTAACAAAAGCTATGATTGCTCAAGCTACTGAAAATATAGCTGATTTGATCCTTCCTTTTTTGTTTTAACAACTACAATTAAAAACATTTGTTCTTTTACACACTACTTAGGTTATGCGAACCTTTAAGTTTATGTCGTCTTTAAAAATCTTTCTCTAGTCACCACTATCTTTAAATACTTGTGACAGAAGTCTTTAACGTCAAGATAAATAAATTCCCATTGGAGTAAAAATGAAAAGAAGAATGCCTCTTGTTGCGCTTGCTCAAATAAAATATAATCATACTGGAAAACATAATGTTGAAATAATAAAGAAATACATTAAATTAGCAGGTGAAAAAAAGGCAGATATAGTCTGTTTCCCAGAAACTTGCATAAACAGACCAGAAAAATTGCATTTAAACCACAGACTAATAAAAGAAATACAGAATGCCTGCAAAGAAAATTCTATCTGGGCTATAATAACAGATTATTTTGTTACAAAAGATAAGATTTACAAGATGGCAATTTTAATTGACAGAAAAGGAGAAATAAAAGGAAAATACAAAAAGATACATCTTTATGGAGATATTTCTAAGGAAGCAGGCAAAAGAATATTTGTTTGCAAAACAGATTTCGGTAAAATTGGAATTGTGATATGCTGGGATTTAGCTTTTCCAAAACTTTTCAAGAAAATGAAAAAGGTTGGTGCAGAGATAGTATTTTGTCCAGCTCACTGGGGATATGAAACCAAAGCACACAAAGAAGATCCAAAAAATGAAGAATTAAATTTATTGAAATCAATGTTGCTCTCAAGAGCGTTTGAGAATCTCAATTTTGTGGCTGTGTGCAATCCAATGGCAGATGAATGGGATTTAATATCTTATTCTGCAATTTCCTCTCCTCACAAAATACTTGCTGAAATAAAAGACAAACAAGGCTTGATAACTGCAAGGGTGAATTTGAATGAAATAAAGAAATTCTCAAAGATTTATCCTGGAAAGGGGAAGTAATACCCACAGTAAGATATTTATAGTCACTTTTCATTAAATTTAATATAAAAATATGATTATAAGGAGGTAAATAAATATGAAAAAAAGATACACTAAAATCTTAATTTTTCTATTAATGATATCTTTAGTTAGTACATTGGTCTTGGCAAAACCAGACAACTCTCTGTCGAGACATAGAATGCCTGTCATAATGCCAAAAGATGCAATAGAAGTGGCTCCAGGAGTTTTCAGTTTAGGAAGTAGATTGTATGAAGGTAAAATTGTAGAAGGTTATGTGATATTAGCTCATAGAGAAGATTTTGAAAAATCCTCTGCAAGAAATAATGCATTCGGTTTTAATTCTAAAAGTCCTTGTTATGGTTTTTTAGCAACAGGAGCAAAATGGAAAACTATAGAACCATATATTGTAAACCCAGATAATGATAGAAATCTTGACCCTGTTTTTATAAGAAGCAATATAGCATCTGATATAAACAAATGGGAAGATGCAGCAAATGGAATTATGAATGATGGCAGAGGAATAAACATTTTTGGTAATGAAGGTTCAGGAGGTGTTGACGGAGCAGATATGCAGGCTCCTGATAACAAAAATGAAGTTTATTTTGCTAAAATTGACCAGCCAGGGGTTATTGCTATTACTGTTATATGGGGGATATTTTCAGGACCTATAAATCAGAGACAGTTAATAGAATGGGACCAGGTATATAATGATGTAGATTTTGATTGGAGTACAATAGGTGAAGCTGGAAAAATGGATTTTGAAAACATAGCAACACACGAACTCGGACACAGTGTTGGATTAAATGACTTATACAACACAAAATGTTCAGAACAGACTATGTATGGATATGCAAATTACGGCGAGACAAAGAAAAGAACTTTAGAATCTGGAGACATTACTGGAATAAATCTACTCTATTAATTTTTTAAATTTTTTTATTTTTCTTTTTTTCTTTTTTTTAATTCATCTTTTAGAAATATATTAATATATTAATTCACTCATGTTTTTCTCAATATCTTTTTCTCTAGTTTGAACAAAACAAGCAAGCCAATTATTGCTAATAATCCTGTTAATGCAAATACCCACTGAAAACCTGCTTTTTCAGCAAGCCAAGCTCCAACTCCTGCTGTAATTGCTGTTCCTATTCCAACTGATGAAGAATAAATTGAATACTGAAATCCTCTTTTTCCTTTTTCTAAATTAGAAGTAAACAAGCTGGACCAAGAAGGATAGGCAAAACCTGCTCCAATTCCATATAGAAGTTCAACAAGATATATGTGGTAAACGTGAGTTGAAAAAATATATCCAAAAGGAACTAATGCTATAATTGCTGTTCCAACCCAAAGCATCCATAATCTGTCTTTAGGATTAAATTTGTAAGCAAATAAAATTTGGAGAATAGAATGAGTTATTAAATAAATCATGCTTGCAACACCTGCTGCAAGAATTGTTCCCCCAACCAAATTATCTTTTATAAAAATTGCAAGAATTGGAGAGACCAAACCAAGACCCCCAAATACAAATACATCTGAAAGTATCAGCAATTTTAATGTCTTGTTCATTTTCACCTCTTTTTTCACTCTCAAATATGTTTAAATTCCAAAGATTATAAATCTTTTTGAAAATCATATTAATCCGAAAACTATATATTTATAAGTATTTTAAATTAAATGTTTTTGTTTGACTTTGTCAGCCGCCTTCGCATAGTGGTATTGCACGAGATTGCTAGCTCAAAGACTTTGTC
>CAYNWY010000101.1:0-2959 GCA_964401065.1 Candidatus Woesearchaeota archaeon | reverse complement strand
ATAAGTTGCTCCTGCAGTTCCAAGTGTTCCGCACCCAGTAATATCTGGATCAAGAAATAAACCCTTAGGAATATTAACTTTTGTAGTTGCATCTAATGCCTTATAATTTTTGAATTCTTTTTCTTCAACAAAAGTCCTTGCTTTTATTTTTCCCTTCTTAGAACCAGGACCCTTATCCTCTTCATCTCCAATTACAATGCCTTCCTGCTTTTCTGTGGAAACAAATGAATAATCTTCTGAATATTCCCAAGTGAAATTTGGATTTATATCCTTAAATACAGCAAATTTATCTGAACTTGTATTAAAATCAAAACTACCAGAATAATATTTTGGAATATCTGCAGTTCCTTTTATTGAAAAATTCTTCCAAGTTGTTTTGTCTGTGACTTGCAATTCAACTGTTAATTTTTTTAAATCTTGTTTAGGATGACCATCTGGATACCATTCTGGTGAATAAGTTTTTATTGAACTCACTATATATCTTCCATTATCGTTGAATTTTTTGTCCAAAAATATTTCTTCCTGATTAACTTTCTTTGGTTTGTATTCCTTCAAAAGAATTGTTTCAACATCTTTGTGAAGATTAGAACCTTGTGCTTTTTCTGAAACAACTTCTCCTGTAATTGAAGAAAGTTTTTCAGAAGATGCATTATAATTTAAAATAAAATTATTCACATTAGATAAAATCAGGAATAGAATAATAAAAGAAAACAGTAAACATGCAAGAATTATCACAACTTTTTTTTTCACCATCTCACCTCTTATTGTCTCCCCCTCGCATATAGCAATTTAACTTCTGAATCTGAAAGAGCGCGATTGTAAATTTTTACATCGGCAATTGAACCGTTAAGAGAATAAGTTGGATCACTTCCATATCTGCCCATTCTTCTATTAGAAAAAGAAGAGGTAAGAGTCCCACTTACATCCATTCCACCAACATAATTTCCATCAATATAGCTTCTTTTTGAAGTTCCATTAAAAGTAAATCCTACAAGATGCCAATTTCCATCCTTCAATCCAGAACCATGATTAGAAACATATCTTGAAGTAGTATAAACTCCAGTTCTTATTTCACCTAAGGGAGTAATACTAATTTCAAACTCTCGCCCACCAAAAACTATATGATAATCGCCTGGAGGATTTCCAAGATGTTTAAACCAAGCAAAAGCAGAAAACTTGGATGTATATCCAATACTATTTGGCAAGTCAATATAATCATTTCCATCAAAACTAGTATAACTGCTTCCAACAGTCGCACCATTATTTTGTCCGTCGTTGGAATAAGGTGTTCTATCTGTCATTAATTCTGAACCTGCTGCTCCTTCCTTAGTCCATCTTGAAGTTAATGGCATATCAAGGATTAAACCTTTTTGCAAAGAACCAGAAGCAAATTTTGGATTGTAAGAATTATTAAGTGCAAGTACTTCTTCTGCAGATAATGCTCTGTTGTATATTCTTACATCTGCAATTGAACCATTAAAAAACCATTGAGCAGCGTCTGAAAAAGAACCAATACGCAAGAATGAAGCTGTATTAATAGAACCTGATTGTGAAGAGATATTTTCTACTTTATTAAGATTACCATCTATGTAAATAGAAACATTTCCATTTCTATCTGCCGACATTGCTATATGATGCCAGTTATTATCATCTACTTCTGTAGTAGCGAATATATGAGTATTTACACTAGATTGAATACTAAAATCAGGTAATCCTGTAGCACTCAACAACATTCCATATCCAAGAGATCCTGAAGCCCCCTTTACTATAATTCCTTTATACTCACTTACTGCAGTTGTTTTTATCCATGCTGCGAGAGTAAAATCACTAGTTCCCATATCTAAATTATCTCCTATGTTAATATTGCTATTTCCATAGAACCTCATTGAACCATTACTATGCCCCATTCTATCTGTAGTTAAAGTTGCTCCGGAATTTGTTCCGTGATTTGAATAAGGAGTTTTATCTGTTACTATGTTTGTTGCAGAATTATAACCTTCACTATCTAAGGCCCAGTGTCCAACTAATCCTGATGAAGAAGAACTAGCAGTCATTTTTGGTTTTGAAGAATTGTAAAGTGTTGATATTTCTGCTGCAGATAATGCTCTATTCCAAACCTTAACTTCAGAGATTGAACCGTTAAAAAGTCTGCTACCAGTAGGATAACCAACCCCCATTCTGAAATTAATAGTTGTTGCTGGAGAAATATCTGAAGAACAAGTAGTCCCTCTTAAAGCAACTTGCTCAAACCCATCAATATAAACAGAACAATTCTGTGAATTTTTTACAATAACAACATGTTGCCATTGAGTGGAACTTAAATTAAAAAGTCCAGTACCCCCAGCCCAAGCAGTCCCATTACCATAAACCCAAGAATATTGATTCACATTGCCTGCGTTTTGTTGAAGAACAAAACCTTTAAAATTATCCTGATGATTTCCCAAAATGTCATTATAAATATTAGATTGAGTAGAAGAAGGTTTAACCCAAACTGAAATAGTTATAACAGAAGTAATGGAAGGGAATTTTGTTCCTGTATCAACATAACCATTTGCATTAAATACCATTGCTCCAGTGCTTTTCCCATATTTATCAGTTGTAAATGTTGCTGAATTATTAGAAACTCCATTATTTCCTTCTCCACTATCATCTGCAAAAGTTTTTGTTCCTGTAACATAATTGTCTTGTGTTAAATCTAAATCCAAAACCAAACCATCACTAATATCTCCATGAGCATTTCCTCCAAAGAATACAACTCCTGCTGCATATGTTGCACCTGCAGCTAATAAAACAATTCCAACAATCATCACAACTTTTTTGTTTATCATCTTTTTATTTAATTAAAAAATTTATTTTAACAAACTTCCAATATGCTTGTTGCACCTTTGATTTGCACGCAAGTTATATTAGAACCAATCTGATTTCCTCCGTTCATTGTTAGATTTATATTAGCTGATAA
>CAYNWY010000100.1:0-2988 GCA_964401065.1 Candidatus Woesearchaeota archaeon | reverse complement strand
AATTTATATATTAATAAACTACTATAAAAAGCCTCTATTATAGAGGCTTTTTAATATTTGGCAAGCGTGGTATAATAGAATGTAACAAATAACTATAAAAAATATGAAACCAAAGAACAAATTAGCTGTTACAGGCTGTATTTTAGGAATATTTTTTTTGCCCCTTCTATTGCTTTTTGTATGGATGAATATCAGTTTCTACTTTAGAATTTTTCCATTGTTATTACTTGGGATTCTGACAGTTGGTTTTTCAGGAATAGGGTTATATCAAATAAAAAAGACAGGAGAACGAGGAAAGATATTGGCTATAATTGGGTTAATTATTGGTGGATTTTTGCTATTTTTGATTGGAGTTGGGTGGCAAATCGCTACATCTAATTGTATTAAAGCATGCACTTATATACCACCTCACTGGCGGATTGAAAACAAATACTTTTCAACTCAAGAACAATGTGTGAATTATTGTTTACGCTTTTAATAAATCTATGAAAGAAAAAATGAAGAAAAATAAAAATTGATAATTCACTTATTGAGCTATTGAGCTAATTTATGACCGCTAAAAATAAAAATTATGGTTTTCAAACGACCTTATCATCAAAGGATTATTTTGAGAATCTAAAAAATGATTTTGAAATTGAGAAAATATACTTTTCAATAAAAGAGGAAGTGTTTACTGTGGGTTATGATAATAAAGCCAAAGAAGAAAGGGCTAAGGAATTAGCTGAATTTCTAATTAAAGAATGGGAGTTTAAAAATGATAAGAAAATTGATTATGACTTTGATGAATGCAACAAATGGGAATATCATGATGGAAATACATCAGTTTATCCCTCAACCTTAAAACTTAAAGTAAACATATCTGAACCTAGGACTATTATTAAAAAAAACTTAGGAATGACATATAAAATTGATAGTCATGATTTTGATATAGATGGAAATAAAATAATGGTCATCATAAATAATGAATCTCTAAAAAAAATTTTTAGTATCTATGAAAATGAGGTTTTATCCTCTGATAATCAGAAAAAAGCATATTATGGGATATATAAAATTCTTGAGGAATTAAAATGTAGCACCGGAGATTTTGATGAGCTTTCTAGAATTACCGGGATTAGTAAAACAAAACTCGAGAACATCCAACAATCGGCGCAACCACAAAGACACGCTAGAACACTAGCTTCAGAAATTATCTCTGTTCAGGAAAGTAAGAAAATTATTAGAAAATTGATAGATAAATACCTTTCTTATTTGCAAGAAAAAAGTATAAAGCAAAATGAAAGAAACAATTAAGAAAATTGTTAGTTTTTTAAATAGTCGGAAAATAATAATCTTAATAATCCTTTTAATTGGAACTGGATTGTTTTATTGGTTTCAAATAAGACCATCTATTCAAGTTAAATCTTATTATTATCAAGGAGTAGAGAAAGCTAAGAACGGCAAGTGGCAGGAAGCAATGAGTTTGTGGGCAAAGATTCCAGAAGATTCCACTTACTTAAAATTAATTAAAAATGAAGAGAGACTTCCCTGGCCTTCTAGACCTCCAACGGTTCTAATCAATTATAATTATGCAAAAGATCCTACTTGGGAAGAATTAATTACTTTTTTAAAAAAAGATGATACCGATGACCATCTGTATGTAAAAGATTCTTTTGTTTGCACAGATTTTGCTGAATTACTTCATAATAATGCTGAAAAAATAGGTATTAAAACAGCTTTTGTTGTAATAGAATTTTCAAACTCATCTTCGGCACATGCTCTTAATGCTTTTAATACAATTGATAAAGGATTAGTTTATATAGATGACACAGGAAAAGGATTTCAACAGATAAGACAAGAGTACCTCACTAGAGAATGTGAACGGGATAAAATAGCATATATAGTTGAGAATAAGGAAGAAGGATCAATAGGTATAGATTACCCTTCTATTTCTTCTGACTATCAATTTTATGAAAATTATGTCCAACAACTGCGTAGTTTTAGAGATCAATCAAAACAATTAGGCATGGAAATAAACGTCTATAACGAGAAAGAGGTGGAATATGAGACAGAATTGAAGAATTTTGAAAAAAGATCGGAAGATTTGGGGAAAAGAGAAAATATATATTTAGAGAAAGTTAAAGATTATATTGAACGAGTAGAAGTATATAAAACGAAGGGAATAGGTGATTACAATAAATTAAAATTTACGGAACCTGAAGAATTAAGCAAAGAAGAGGGAAATCTTGAGGCAGAACGAAAAGTCCTTCTTAAGGAACAGGAACTATTGAAAGAAACATTTAATAGGCTAAATCGCGAGAGCGATTCGTTAAATAATAAACGGTATAATTTAATAGAAGAAGAGAAGGCCTTTAAAACCTGTGCTTGGAATTCTTTAGGGAATGTTACAAATATTAAAATTTATTGGTAAGAAGTATTAATATACTCATTACTCATTGCAATCTCTCCAGTAAATAAATCAAATAAAATGTTATGAGATTTCCTTAAAAGAAAAAAGCCCATCACTGGGCAGTTTTTAAGAAATACTGAGTAGCGGGGTGGGGTAAAGAAGCTCTTTTGCCTTAAAATTAAACCCTATCTCTATCTTATGTTTATCGACGTTTGACATTGATAACTTAAAAAGCCTCTCTTAATGAGGCTTTTTTATTAGGGTGAAAGAATAAAAATAATTAATAATTAACTCGTTCGTTGCGTTTGAGGCGCTCTAAAGCTGTTTCCAAAATATCGTTAATTAAATCATCGTAAGTTTTATTAAGAAATTTATAGATACGAGGAAAATCAGAGTGATTGGGTTCTAAACCAACAATGGCGTTAGCTTCTAAAATATAAGGGGTGCCAGAATGATCAACACGAACATCAAAGCGAGTGATATCTCTTAAATTCAGAGCAGTGAAAGCTTTGGCTACAATATCAGTAATTCGTGATAAAACTTTTGAAGGAAAACGTGCTGGCAAATAATAGGAAGCTTTTTCTGAATAATCAGTTTTAAAT
>CAYNWY010000099.1:0-3012 GCA_964401065.1 Candidatus Woesearchaeota archaeon | reverse complement strand
TTTATCACAATAACCTTTATTAACCAATATGGGTTTTTCAAATGATGGTGAGCTCTATTTGGACAGAAAAATATAGACCTTCTAGATTCTATGAACTTGTTGGGCAGGATGAAATTGTAAAAAGAGTTGAAGGATTGACAAATTCTATGAATATTCCTCATTTACTTTTTGCAGGTCCAGCAGGAACAGGAAAATCAAGCTTAGCTCTCATAATAGTAAAGGAACTCTATGGAACAAACTGGCGTGAAAACTACCTTGAATTGAATGCCTCTGATGAAAGAGGGATAAATATAGTCCGTGAGAAAGTGAAAAATTTCGCAAGAACAAAGTCAATTGGGAATGTTCCATTTAAAATAATCTTTCTTGATGAAGCTGATGCATTAACACCTGAAGCTCAACAAGCTCTTAGAAGAACTATGGAAAATTACTCTTCAACCTGCAGATTTATTTTATCTTGCAATTACTCCAGCAAGATAATTGACCCAATACAATCCCGTTGTGGTATTTTCAGGTTTAAACTTCTGGAAAAGAAAGATATTGAAAAATACCTTCTTGAAATAGGAAAGAGAGAAAATCTAATAATAAAACCAGAAGCAATAGAAATAATATATGAAGGAAGTGAAGGAGATTGCCGTAGAGCTACAAATCTTCTACAGGCAACAGCCTCAATTTCTCCAAACGTAACTCCTGAATTAGTTTCAACTATAATTTCAAATGCCAAGCCAAAAGACATCAAAGTTGTTTTAGATTATGCTCTTGCAGGAGATTTCCAAAGAGCAAGAGAGAAACTCCTAGATGTTATGCTCAAAGAATCAATTTCAGGGCAAGATGTAATAAAAGCTATTCAAAAAGAAATATGGAATCTTCCAGTTGAACCAGAATTAAAAGTTAGGCTTACAGAAAAGACAGGGGAATCAGAATTCAGAATTGTTGAAGGTTCAGATCCTTTCATCCAACTTCAGGCTCTTCTTGCAAGTTTTGTTCTTGCAGGTTTAGGAAAGGAGTAAAATGGAAATAAAAGATAAAATTTATTTTAGTAATTTTATGAATTATAAACCAAGGGGAATTAAGAATATTACATCTCCTGAGACTCAAAAGGATATTTCAGATTTATATCTAAAAATTAGAGATATTGCAAAAGATGCTTTATCTGAAGAAATTATTTTAGAAAAAGCTAAAAAAGAAATTTCAAATTTGCTGAATAATATAAAACAATTAAAGAAAGAGGAAAAATAAAAAATGTCAGAGAAAAATCTTGAAATAGAAATTCGAGCATTTATCTCAAAAGAAAAATATGAAGAACTTCTCAAATTTTTTAATGAAAATTCCAAATTCATAAAAGAAGATCTTCAGGAGACACATTATTTTGATTGTAAACAAGATTTGAGAATTCAAAAAAATAATAAAGGCTCAAAAATATGGCTTAAAAAAGGAAAAATTCACGATGATGCAAGAGAAGAAATAGAAATTTATACTAAAAATGAAAATTTTGAAGATTTAGGTAAATTATTCAATGAGTTGGGGCACAATATAGAAATAAAATGGCTTAGAAAAAGAAATGAATTTGAGTGGGGTGGAATAAAGGTCTGCATTGACTACACAAACGGATATGGTTATATTATTGAATTGGAAAAATTAGGCTCAGAAGAAGATAAGGAAACAATTTTAGAAGAATTAAAAGAGAAATTAAAAGAGCTAAACATTCCTTTAACTCCAAAAGAAGAATTTGAAGAAAGATATAATTATTATAAAGAAAACTGGAGGAGATTAATAGCATGAGTCCTTGGGTTGAAAAATACAGACCAAAGAATTTCTCTGACATAAAAGGGCAAAATGAAGTAATTGAAAAAGTTAGGAAATTTCTTGAAGATTTCAGCACAAAGGGTTCAAAAAAAGCAATAGTTCTTCACGGACCTCCCGGAACTGGAAAAACAACAATTGCTCATGTAATAGGAAGAGAAACAAACTGTGAAATTTTTGAATTAAATGCTTCTGATTTAAGAGACAAAAAAAGACTTGAAGAAGTGTTAAAACCAGCTATGGAACAAAAGTCCCTGCTTAAACAAGGAAAAATAATTCTTGTTGATGAAATTGATGGAATTTCTACAGTTGATAGGGGAGGACTTACAGAATTTGTTGAGTTACTTGAATTTTCTAAATACCCTGTAATAATAACTGCTAATGATATTTGGGATAAATCTCTGAGCACATTAAGAAAAAAAGCAGAACTAATACCTTTAAGAAATATTGATTACAGAATAATAAAAGATGTCTTGGCAAACATACTAAGAAAAGAGAAAAATTTTATTGATGATGAAATCCTTACGAGAATAGCAGTTAAATCGAAAGGGGATTTAAGGGCAGCAATAAATGATTTGCAGACAATTTCAAAGCTGAAAGACCTTTCTGGAATAGATTTTGATGAGAGAAACAAAGAGGTGGATATCTTTAATGCACTAAAAATTATTTTTAAGGGAAAAGCTGACGATGAAACTTTAAAGATATTTGATTCTGTAAAAATACCCATTGACGAAATAATTCTATGGGTAGAAGAGAATATACCCTCAGAATATAAGGGAAAGGAATTGGCTCGCGCATATGATTTACTAAGTAAAACAGATATATTCAAAGGAAGAATTTACAAACAGCAATATTGGAGATTTTTAGTCTATGAGAATATCTTCCTGAGCTATGGGATTTCTGCATGTAAAAAGCAAGCTAAAACAGGCTTTACAACTTACAAAAAACCCACAAGAATATTAAAAATATGGATGAATAATCAGAGAACAGCTAAAATGAAATCAATAGCAATGAAATATGCTCAATATTCTCATCTGGGACAAAGAAGAGCAATGAGAGAATTCCCAATAATAAAACAAATAATAAATTCAAATGCTGAAATCTCTAAAGAATTAAAACTAGATGAAGAAGAACTCGAATACCTTAAAAATTAATAAAAATTAAGGTGATTGACCAGAAAACGGACCAAAAAGGCTTAAATAACAGCTAAAC
>CAYNWY010000098.1:0-3064 GCA_964401065.1 Candidatus Woesearchaeota archaeon | reverse complement strand
TTTTTTAATTTTTTCCTGCGAGGATGCTGGATGAAGTTTAATTTTTAGTAGCATCTTTTTCTACCTCTTAAGTATATAATTAATAAGAGTATTCCAATCAGGGTTAAAAATATACCGAGATACTCTTCAATAGTCTTTGCCTGATAAAATATAGCCCCTTTAGATTCTAAAGATGGATTAACATACATAAAACCAGTAGAGGTTTGATATATTTTCAGATTTTTATCAGATTCTAATTCTTTTGCTTTCCAGGTTTTATGGTAGAATTCCTTGAACAAAACAGCATCATCTTCATCAATAGAATTATACTTTACTACGACTTCATCAGGATTTTCTCTTTCCTATTCAAAAACTTTTTCCTCTCCAAAAGAAGTTTCATTAACATAGTTTACCAAAGAAACAATATGCTTTGCATCCAGATATTCAAATAAAGTAAATGCATATCCCCTTGAGCCATTCATGATTATTTTAAAACGAGAGTCATTTACAAATTTATCAACAAAAGCATCATTTTCTGATTCAAAATATCTTATTCCAAACCAGTCAAGCCAGTATATTGCTCCATTGATATCATCAGACAGCCAGATATACCATCTCATATCATAATATCTAGGGGCATTTAGCATTCCTGCATCTTGATAACCAAAGGTTTGTGAAACCTTGGGCATAAAATAATTTAGATTTTCTCCAAAGACATATTTAGAAGTTCCAAATCTATAATTATCAAATTCATTTTTTAGAGGGAAATTTTCTTGAGCTATTATATCTTGGAATATTTCATATCTGCTGTCTTCTTTATAATAGGAAAATCTGTCAAAATTTTTATTAATAATCTGCGAATTCCAAAATAAACCAAAAATTAATATTAAAATAAATCCTAATAATAGATATTTATTATTGAATAAACCTGTTTTATTTATTACCAATCCTAAAAATATGCATAGGATAATTGAAAAAGGTAAAACAAATCTAACAGGATCAATCCCATAAGGATAATTTCTACCTAATCCCCCCAAAAGAAGAAATCCTAAGATTATCAAGATAAGGAAATAAAATTGAATCGCCTTATCTTTCCAATTTTTTTTCAAAAAGAATAGTGAAAAAAGAAAAAGGAAGAAAATTATTCCAGTCCCTCCTGCTTGCAGCCCCCAAGAAATATTGTCTCCAAAGCCAAATAATTGTAATGGATTTGGAATATATCCTTCATATCCTCCTGAAGGAATTGAATAAGATATAAACGGAATAAACCAAAATGAAGCAAGCAAAACAGGAATAGCCCCATAAATAAGTATTTTTTTAATATTTGTCCAATTAATGCCTTCAAATAAGATTCTTATAATCATAAAAAGTCCAATTAAAAATCCAACAATAACATGGGTGAGAATTCCTATTAGAAATATTAAGGAATAAATAAAAAAATATTTCTTCTTCTTTTCAATTAAAGATTTCTCAAGAAAATAGAGTGAAAAAGGAATTGTCCATAGAGCAAAAAAATAAGGCAAATTTCCAGTTGCAATCCAATAATATGAGATGCTTAAAACAGTCAGATAACCAATACCACAAAATAAAGCTGATTCTTCCTCTTTGGTTTTATACTCTATAAATAGATAAATCCCCAGAGAGGTTAAGAATATGCTTAAAAAACTGAGAAAATTTGTTCCAAAAAAGATATTTGGGAAAAGAGCTACTAAATAGTAGAATAGAGGAGAATATAATTTTAGAAATAAAGTTCCAGAATACCAGGACATATCCCAATCAGCTAAAGGATAAGTTTTAAGATATGAAACTTTGCTTAAATGTCCTATTGTATCTAATCCCAATGGTTGATTGCTGAATAATGGTTTATAAAACAGAAATAAACAGATTATAATGATTATTAATGTGCTAATTAATAGAATCTTATTTTCTTTTTTCATGTTATATTAAGGATTGATATTCTATATTTATAGATATCCATTAATTATTTTTAGATTGGATAATGTTTAATAATGGATTAATCTTTTTCAATTAATGAAAATAAAAAGAATCCCTAAGTTTATCCTATTCTGCTTTGTTGGGGGTATAGCAACTCTGATAGATTTTGTTGTGTTCAATATATTTGCATATTTTCTTGGAGAAGGTTATTTAATGCCTCAAATTTCAAGAGTAATCGGAATTGGAGTTTCAATGATTTGGAATTTTACCATGAACAGAAACATTACTTTTAGGGCAAGAGAAGGGAAAATCAAGCATCAGTTGCCCAAATGGCTTATAGTTTATGGAATTACCGCCCTTATTAATTTAGCAATATTTTCATTAATACTTTCTCAAACAGGAAATTCCTTAATCGGAAGAAATATTGCTTTTATATGCGGCACTGGAGTTAATTTAATTTTAAATTTTATGGGTTCTTTATTTTGGACCTTTAGAAAGAAAGATTAATTTTAATCTATATTTAATCAGCTTGAGAATTGATTTTATTCCATCGAAGTGATTTAATTTTGAACCTTCGCAATCACTCCAAAAAATAGGATATTCCCTTATTTTAAAATTATTTTTTTTGCATAAATATAAAATATTCACGTCAAATTCCCATCCCCTTTCACTTATTCTTTTAGAAAGTGCCTTTGCAACATTCCTTCTGAATAATTTTGCTCCGCACTGAGTATCTTTATATTTAAGGTTGAAAAAAATCCTTACAAATAAAGTATAAAGAGCACTTGAAAATTCTTTAGAAAATTCTCTGGGGGGAAACATCCTTGCTCCTTTCATTTTTCTGGATGCAATTATTCCGTCAAATCCATTTAGGTTATTGTATAATTTAAAAAAGTTTTCAGGGGTGGTGCTATTATCTGCATCTGTAAAACCTATTAATTCCCCTCTTGCAAGTTCAAAACCCTTAATTACTGCTCCTCCCTTGCCCACATAACAAGGAATATCTTTTATAATTACATTTCTTTTATTCTTAGAAAATTTTTTCACTACATCTAAAGTATTATCCTTACAGTTATTTGGGATTATAATTAACTCAAACTCTCTTCCAAGTTCTCTTTTGAAGAAATTATAATATTCGTTAAGTGTCTTT
>CAYNWY010000097.1:0-3107 GCA_964401065.1 Candidatus Woesearchaeota archaeon | reverse complement strand
TGTAGTTGTTAATAATATTTATAAACTAAATGTAGTTATTAACAAAATGGCTTACATTGTAAAACAAAAAATAAATGGAAAAGATTATTTTTATTTGAGAAAAAGTGTGAGAGAAGGAAAGAAAGTTACTAGCAAACATATAGCTTATTTAGGTTCTAACAGAGAGGAAGCTGAGAAAAAATATGCAGAAATAATTAAGAATCTTGATGGAAAAAATATTCAAATGGAAAATGAAAATAGAGATGAAGTAAATGAAGAAAAAGAAATTAAGCCAGAAGATAAACTTAATGAGATAACTGCGATTGCCAGTAAAAGAGGATTCTTTTTTCAAACAGCAAATATTTATGGGGGCAGGGCAGGATTTTTCACTTATGGGCATCTCGGAAAGTTATTAAAAACAAATTGGGAAAATTTATGGAGACAGAACATTCTTTCTCTTAATGATAATTTTTATGAGATTCAAGGAAACAATATACTTCCAGAACCAGTTTTTAAGGCTTCAGGGCATATAGAAAATTTTAATGATCCGATGACTGAGTGTAAAAAATGTCATTTTCGATTTAGGGCAGATAACTTCTTAGAGGATAATAGTGTTGAAAATACCGGAAATCTTTCAATTGATCAAATGAATGAAAAGATGATTGAATTAAAACTTAAATGCCCAAAATGCAGTGGAGAGTTAATGCCAATCAAGCAATTTAATATGATGTTTCCAGTCAATATTGGTTTTAATGAAGAAAAAGCATATCTTAGTCCTGAAACCGCGCAAGCGGCCTACCTTGTATTTAAGGAAGAGTTTCAGGCAACAAGGAGTAAACTTCCTTTAGGATTGGCGATTATAGATAAAGCTTATAGAAATGAAATCTCCCCTCGGCAGATGTTTTTTAGATTAAGAGAGTTTTCTCAAGCAGAATTGCAGATTTTCTTTGATTCAGATAAAATCAATGAACACGAACAATGGGAAGAAGTTAAAAAAGGAAAATTAAGAATTAAATTTTCAGATAAGGAATCTGTTGAAGAGATTGAATGTGAGGAATTAAACAAAAAATTGGATATTCCTAAATTCTATTTATTTTATGCTTTAAAGGTTCAAAATTTTTATTTGAATATCCTTAGAATTCCTAGAGAAAAATTTAGATTAAGGGAATTAAGTAAAGAGGAAAGAGCATTTTATAATAAAATTCATTTTGATGTTGAAGTTTTTTTGAATACTCTTGGAGGATTTAAAGAAGTTGCAGGAATACATTATAGAACAGACCATGATTTGTCAGGACACAGTAAAGTTTCAGGGAAAGATTTAACTGTTTCTTATGAGAATAAAAAGATTCTTCCTCATGTTTTAGAATTAAGTTTTGGAGTAGATAGAAATGTTTGGATGTTACTTGATATTTTTTACTCGTTAGGAAAAGAAGGGGGTATGTTTAAATTCTCCCCTAAGATTGCTCCAATTAAAGCAGCTATTTTTCCTGTCATTAAAAATAATGAAGAACTTGTTAGAATCTCAAGAGAAATTTGTGACAATCTTAAACAAGAATTTAATATTATCTATGATTCCGGAGGTTCAATTGGTCGTAGATATGCCAGACAAGATGAGATAGGGACAATTGCATGTATTACTGTTGATGAACAAACTTTAAAGGATAAGACTGTAACTCTTAGGGATAGAGATACGACTGAACAAGTAAGAGTAAAAATATCAAAATTAAAAGAAGTTATGAGGAAAGTTATAAATGAAGGGCATAGTATTTTGGAGTTTGGTAAGAGAGTAAACACCAGAGTTAAAGAAAAGTAGAAATCTTTTTAATTATCTATAATTCATTAAACTTAAATTAATACATAATACCCTTAAATTAATTAAATATTATACTTTAAAAAAGAAGTGATAATTAAATTTTTTATAATCTGTTTAATATTCATTAAATTTTTAAATTAGTGATTTCTTAAGTCCTTTATGGTGAAAGATTGTGTTTTCTGCAAAATAGCAAGTGGAGAAATTCCATCAAAGAAAATATATGAGAATGATAATTTCTTTTCAGTTCCAGATGCAAATCAGCAGGTAGAAGGACATTCTCTTGTAATATCAAAGAAACATTTTGAAACATTTTTGGATTTGCCATCTACACTTGGGGCAGAGCTTCTTGATTGCATAAAAAAAACAGTTATGAGATTAATTAAAGAGCATAAGTCAGAAGGATTTAATATTGTTAATAATAATTTTGAATGTGCTGGACAGATTGTAAAGCATGTTCATTTTCATGTTCTTCCAAGAAAAGAGGGTGGAAAAGTTCCTAGAGTTTATTGAGTTTTTCAGGAACTTTAAGGATTAAAAAAGAGAAAAGACTTCCTGTAGAATCAACTAATACATCTTTTATGCTGCAAAATCTTCCAGGTACGAAGAGCTGATGAAATTCATCGGATATTGCATAAATTAGGGAAATTAAGAAAATTATTAGAATTGTCTTATTGCTTAACTTTTTATTTATTAGTGATAGAGTAAGGAAAAATGTGAACATAAAGAAGACCCCAAAATGATAAATTGTTGCAAGATTAAGTCCAGTTTTTTCTCCAATTGGAGTAGGAATGTTTGAAAATAAAAATATGGCTATCGCAATTAGTATGGTCATTACAATATAAAATATTTTTTCTTTACTAATTTTTTTTAACATTTTACTCTTTTGAGACAATGTCTCTGGCGAGAGTTTAACTCGCGACCCCGAGCTCATGAGACTCGTGCTCTGACGCTGAGCTACAGAGACAAGGTTAATAGAAATAAATCATTTAAAAGTTTAACTTTTGTAGAGGCAATAAGTATTTATTCAAGCTCAAGTTTTGCTTTTTCTTCCTGCCTTTTTATTCTTGAAATTAATCCAGCAATTCTGTTTCTTAATCTCTTACTTGGCATTGTACTTCCAAGTATAGCTTTATCTTTTTCAAAATCCTTATTAAAGTTTAAGTCTTCTTTTATAAGAATATTTGCTGTTTTTCTCATCATTTTGGACTTTATTTTTCCCATATTAATCCGTGTAAAATTTTGTTTTTAAAGGTTTTGATTATTGAGGCTATGTGTAAAAATTAATGCTTAACCTTCTTGTAAAACTCAAATACTT
>CAYNWY010000096.1:0-3126 GCA_964401065.1 Candidatus Woesearchaeota archaeon | reverse complement strand
TCTTTATAATTATCCCCTAGTATGTATCCTCTGCAAAATAGAAGAGTTTAAAAACTAAAAGATATATAAAAAGTCATAAAAATGAGGTTCAAAAATGAGTGAAGAATCAAACTTCCTCGAAGAGGAAGAAGACAGTCTTGACGAATTTATTGATGGCGTCATTGACGAATAATCTTTTTTATAATTCTTTTATTTTTTTATTTCAAAGACAACAATATTATTAGCTTTGCTCATCTCTTCAAAATCATTTTCTATTATAAATTCTATCCTCTCAACAGTTATCTGTTTTGTTAGTATATTTGTTACAGAAATCTTTCTTCCATATCCAATATCAATTTTAGGTATTTGAACTTCCTCGACTTGCTTTCCATCGGCCATTATCCTAACAACTGATTCTTGAGCATCGTTTAGTCCAATGTTTCTTAGGCTGAAGTTTATGCTTAAATATTTACCATGCATCATGGCCGATGCATTTTCAAATATCAAATCTGGTTCACTTGGTATGGAATAAATTTCATTTATAAAATCAATTATATCGCTTCCGATTGTTTGATCACATCTGCTTATCTCATACATTATATTATTTGGATTTGCTGAATGATCAAAACCAAGCACATGAAGCAATTCATGCAATGCAATATTAGGTTTCTCACAGCTAGATTCTTTCATTAGAAGTATTTGCCCAGAATCTATAACATTGAAATTTCCAGCAATAGTTATGTTTGTAGGTCCCCCTTCTCCAGCAATGAATAATTTTCCCTCGGCTTTTTTTGTTTCTTCGCAAGTCACTATTATTTCTTCTCCATATGTAACAGGATAGAAATCTAGAATAGTTTCCTCTTCAATTATATCAAATGCCCGTTCCATATCATCTTCTCTTTGCAAAGGGCACCCTTCAATCTTATAGGAGATAGTTGTATCTTTAAACCTCATATTTGGATAGAATTGGAGAGAATTATTTTCAGAAGCATTCAAACTAAAATTTGAATTAGAATCTGGACTTGATAGCGGATTAAATTCCGTGGTATCCAGTGGGATGAACCAATAAATGAAGAGAAAAAGCAGAACTAATATTGCTATCAGAATCCCATTGAATGCTTTCACCTCCATGCTTAAGAATAATGAATTTATTTTATAAATGTGTTGTTAGAAGATAAAATAATTAAAAGAAAATACATATTATCTTATTTTATAGAAAAGTAGTCATTAAACAGTTACACTAAAATGGAAAGATTTATAAAGTGCCATGTTGGTATAGTTGTTACTATAAAATGGCAGAAAATACATCTAAGTTAGTGCAGAAGATTGTTAAGGCAGGTATTATCGGGGGATTATGTTTACTTCCAGTGATTTCAAATGGTCAGAAAGTTAAAGAAGATATTAACTGGACAAAAAACAAGGAGCCTTACGGAAAATACGCTCTTACAATTCGTAGCACTAATTCATTACCTGAATTATCTAAATATCAAACTAACCATAAAGAGCCTTATCTTCCATATGGAAATTTAAATCTGCCATATAAATACAATTACACAATTCCACAGGATTCAATAAAAGAAGATGTCTTAAAGTATCTTAAGAAGATAGATGTTTGTCCTGAATGTACTAAGCAAAAAAAATCAATTTCTATTAAAAAAAAGAACCCGATAAAACCCGTCCCAACAAAAAAGACTCCAACAAAACCTATTACAAACCAGAAAACTACTGTTATTCCAGTAAATAAAGAACCAGAAAAGAAATTAGAAGAGCCGGCTACTAACTATAATGTTAATGAAACAAACATAACTAATAATTACACTATAACCAATAATTATTTACCTCCTGAAGAAGTTAGAAAGATGTCTTCTGATACATTAAGGAAAACTTTAGAATTCAGAATTTTAATGGAAGCAAGTAAAGCATTAAATTCTCCTTTTGGGGGTGTTTCAATTAACCCACAAATAATTATAGGTCCGTTTTCAGCTGGTCCATATGCAACATTGGGCTTTGGAAAAGAAACTGATTTCCTTTCAACTCCAGTCGATAAAGAGACTTTGTTGAACCAGACTCTTCAATTATTTACTGGAACAAAAGGCAATCGAACAACAAACACAAAATTAGTTTATCCAATGGAATTTGGAGGAATAGTTTCTCTTAATACTGAAAATGATAGGGTTAGATTAAATTTTGGTTATGGTTTTGCTAGACAGGAATTTTCAAGAGATGGTATTACTGAATCTGGAATAGATTTCGTAAGGCAAGGTGATGATATTATTGAGGAAAAACCTTATTCTTTTGAGATAGAAAAAGGAAAAACAGAAAAAAAGTGGGTTCAATCTAGGAAAATAGGATTAGATGTTAAGCCATTTAAGAAATTGAATGCTTATCTGGGATTTGAAATCCAGCAAAGAAGGGGAGATTTCAGAGATCTTAATTTTAATGCTAAAGCAGGCTGGACATTTGGTGGAGGAGGTAAAAAGGGAAAATGAACAAGCCATATAAATTAATGGGTATACTTCCTATAATATTATTAGCTGTTATTTTTGTAAGTGTAATTCCTTCAGTATCATCTGATTCAGGAGCAATAAATACTTTCTTGAAGTATGAAGATACACCCTCAGCAACTTCTAAGACAGTTACTCAAGGAGATTCTATTAATTTAGTTCTTGTTGCATATGGGCATGGTGAGCAATTATCTTATGAAAAATTAGAATTAGTTTCTGCAACATTAATATTTCAGGAAAATGTTGCTGGTGATCAAATCCTTGAATATACCTGGCTTTATAGTAAAACCTACACCTTGAATACAGCAATACTTAATCCTGGAGATTATACTTTAAGATTTACTGCTAAAACAAAAACCACACAAAGTGAAGAATATTCTGATTTAGATTTAATAATACTACCAAAAGTTGTTCCACCAAGATGTGGAGATGGTCAATGCAATGGAGATGAGACTTGCTCAACCTGTTCAACTGATTGTGGAGTTTGTCCAGACACAACAAATCCTGTTGTACATATAACAAATCCAATTGCAACAATTTATAGTTCACAAAGAACAAGCTTAACTTTCAATGTTAATGATGAAAACCTAAATTCTTGTACTTACAAATTAAATGGAGCACTTCCAGTAAATATTCCTTCAGT
>CAYNWY010000095.1:0-3189 GCA_964401065.1 Candidatus Woesearchaeota archaeon | reverse complement strand
TTTCATTTTCTCCTTAGTCTTATCTCCCCATTCTTCGCCTCTGCCTCAAGCTCGTCGCCCTCTTGGAAGCCGGAATCTTCAAGCAATTCGGAGGGAATGTTTAAAATATACTTATAATAAATTTTATTTCCTCTTTTTTTTGATAATTGTTTCTGGATTTTCATATAAATAGGATATAAAAGATATATTTAATAGTTTCTGTACAGAACTACTTCATAGTAATTATTGTCTGTGCCGAAAAATATATAAAGTGTCTGCACCTACAAATATTATGGGATGCTATCAAACAATACAAGATGCTTTATTTTGTCCATTTTGTGGTAAAAAACAAAAGGAATGTGAATTTCAAACTAAATATGGAAAATATTTAATGATGACATGGAAGATAGAACAAATAAAAAGATTCTATCCTCAAAAAGTAAAAATAGAGATATATTCAACTTGCAGATATTGTGGAGAATGGATTAGTATAAATTTAGATGTAAGGAGGATGAAAAGATCATGACAACCTGTTATCATAGAGAAGCCATTATATTGGGAATGATGATTACCTTTTTCATATTTGCAGGGGTATTTTTATGGTGGGATGGGGTAGAAAAGTGGTGGAGGAAAACTAAAAATTTATTTCTTCCTGGGTTTCTTAAAAATCCAATGGAGAATATTAAAGATAGAGATAATGGATATACCCAAACTGATATTCAATAAGAGAATCCATGCTTTTGTTAAATGGACATTAATAATACCAAAAATGAAAAAAGAATCTTTCAATGATTGACAATTATTTAGTTTTTCTTGTAAATCTCCTAAATTTGTTTTGCAATCTTCCAATTGATTTGAAAGATTCTCTTTCTCTCTTAATTGTTCCTCTAGATTGTTAATCTGTCCCTGATATGAAACAAGTTGGTTATTCAAACCTACTATTTCATTATTCAAATTATCAATTTTATTTTTCTCATCTGTACAGCTTACTGATTTCATAGTCGCTACAAGAAAAGGAACAAAAATAGCAAGCACTATTATTCCAACTATTATTTGGTAAGGAACTACTCCATTTTTATTTATCATTTTACTAACTCCTTAAAATCACTTCCAAGAATCATCAATAATGCTCCACTTAGTGTAGAAACATTTATGGGAGACTCAAATCCATCAAAATGAGTATGAAGAGGTTTATTTGAATGATTATCCAATCTATAGGGAAGAGGAATACATATTGATCCCGAAGCTAATGGTTGAAATCTAAACTTTAAAGCATCTATGGGAGTACCTAACATAATCGGCTTTTCGTTTAAGGAAGTTATATTTAATTCTGCCCAATTAGTTCCAGATGTTAAAGAAAGTGGTGATTTAACTCTAATCTTTCTTTTATTCTCTTTCAATTCCTTTCTTAGGTTATCTATGAATACCATTTTGTTACCAGTTTTTGGGCTATAAAGCTTGAAATTCCAAGTAGTCTCCTATTTATAAATATTTCGGAATTCCATAAAATATATGGAAATTCCATTAAAATAGAAATCTTTATAAACACTAAAATTATAATATTATTATGAAAGAAGAGGGAAAGAGGGTTGTTATATCTACTATCTATGAGGGATATGCTATTAGACATGCCATACCTAAACTTTCTCCAGACAAACTCATTTTATTAATTGATGAACCTGCTGATGAAAAGAAAAAAGAAAAAATGTATGAGGTTATAAAATCGTTAAAAGACTTTTTTAAAGAAGCCATTGAGATTGAAACTAATAAGATTTCATCTTATGATTTACCAAAAATTATGGGAGAGGTAATAAATATAATTGACAAAGAAAATAAAGAAGATAATAAAATTATAATTCATATAACAGAAGGGAGAAAGATTACTTCTCTTGCTTTATTATTTGCAGCTTATACAAGAAAGGAAAAAATTGAAGCTTCATATTATATAACCGAGGAGGAACATAAATTAATCAATTTGCCAATGCTTAACTTTGAATTTAATGGGAAAAAGAAAATTTTATTAAATGAGATATTTAAAAACAATACTGAACCATATAAATTAATGGAGAAACTTGAGATAGGAAAAAGTGCATTATATCAAAATATTCAAGAATTAAAAAAAGAAGGTTATCTTGAAGATTCTAAAGAGTTAAAACTCACAGAATTAGGAAAGATAATGATTTTATAAATATGGAAATAAATAGAGATAATAACTTAAAAGAATTTGAAAATAAGATAATACTTGGAGATTGTATTAAAGAGTTAAAAAAACTTCCAGCAAATTCAATAGATTTAATTTTCGCTGACCCCCCTTATAATTTACAATTAAAAAATGAATTGTGGCGTCCTAATCAAACTAAAGTAGATGCTGTAGATGATGAATGGGATAAATTTGATAGTTTTGAACATTATGATAAATTCTGTAATGAATGGTTAAAAGAATGCCAAAGAATACTAAAACCAACAGGAACAATTTGGGTTATCGGTGCCTATCATAATATTTTCAGAGTAGGAAAAATTATGCAGGATTTAGGGTTATGGGTTTTAAATGATATAACTTGGATTAAATCCAACCCTATGCCTAATTTTAGAGGAGTAAGATTTACAAATGCAACAGAAACTTTAATCTGGGCTAAAAAAAATGAAGACGCAAAGGGCTATACTTTCAACTATCAATTTATGAAAAAATTTAATGATGGAAAACAAATGAGAAGCGATTGGTATATTCCAATATGTAATGGTATAGAGAGATTAAAAGATAAGGAAGGCAACAAAGTTCATTCTACACAAAAACCAGAAACTTTATTGAGATATGTTATTTTATCTTCAAGTAAAGAAGGAGATATAATTTTAGATCCATTTGCAGGAACAGGAACAACAGGAGCAGTAGCAAAAAAATACGGGAGAAAATATATTTTAATTGAAATGAATAATGGTTATTGTGAATGGATTAAAAAGAGACTTGATTCTATAAAAGATAGACAAGAATGGTTAAAAGAACATGGAAAAGAAAGAGAAAAAAATGCCAAATAATGGTTTTTCTCTTAAGATAGATTTGCCTAAAGCAGATAGAGAAAGAAATTTAAGAATTTTTGGGAAAGTTGTTGAAGCAATTATTCTTCCTGTTTTTATTGGGATTTTACTCGGTTGGGGAAGTTGGATAACTATTTTAGTTGCTATAGTGTGGTAGGGACTTGGTGTATATGGATT
>CAYNWY010000094.1:0-3239 GCA_964401065.1 Candidatus Woesearchaeota archaeon | reverse complement strand
TTTAAATAAAACATGCATAATTTTAGTATGAAAAAAGAAGTTTACTCTGTATTGTTTAAGGATAATTTTAGAAAAGCATTTTTGAATGATGCTATATCAAAGTTTAAAAACCAAACAGCTTTAGCTACATATTTAAGTTCTAAGATAAAGAAAAGAAAAGTAACAAGAGAAAATATAAAAGATTGGTTAAAGGGAAAACATCATTATGGATGGGACATCCTAATCCCCTTAGATGTTCTAAAAGAGTTGTGTATTATTAATTCTCAAAACATAAATGAAGTCTTAGAGAATGTTATAAAATTTAATCCTCCTTGGAAAGATCCAAAAAAGAAGAGATATTTGGTTCAAGACTTAGAAGAATATAATGTTACCAAAATAGACAATCAAGATTATTTGGATTTGGCTTCAATCTTACCAACAACAACATTAAAATCAACAAGATCACATAAAAGATTACCCTTGTTCACAGATATATCTACAGATAAGATAAAATTATGGTCAGAAGCTAATTGGAAAAAGTCTTCCATACAAATAAAAAGGTATATTAAGCTAGATGAAACTTTCTTTGTCGGTTCTGCCGTATATTCTTCAGAAGGAATTACTAAAACTGAAAAATACAATGATTCTGTTTCAATAGGCAATACTGAACCTTCAATAATTAACATATTCTTTAAATGGATAAATTCATACTTAGAAAATTATCAGTTTAATGTAAGGTTAGAGTTTAATACAAAAAAGAATAACCAAGAAGAATCATTAAATTTCTGGAAATCTAATGTTCAAGCAATTAAAGATTCTAAAGTCGTTCAATATAAGAGGCAAGATTATGGTAGCAGATTAATTCACAATAGGGGATCTCTTAAAATAAAAATCTCAAATACAATTTTAAAGGCATTTATTATAAGATTAATAGAAATATCAAAGAAAATTACACTATCTAAGAAAGAATATTCCATACAATACTTAAAGGGACTATTGGCATCTGAAGGATCTGTATCAAGACCAATATTAAAAGAAGTGACAATAGGCTGTATTATTGGAAAAGAAAGAAAATTCATTAAAAAATTATTAAATAAGCTAAATTTAAGATTTAGTGAGGGAAAAAATCAAGTAGCAATAACTTACTGGAATAGTTTTTTATTTTTGTACAAGAATAATATATTTGAAATACCTCAAGTAAACAGTATACCAAAAAAAGATGTATTTTACAGCGGATTCAAAAATCATCAAGCAACAAAAAGAATTCTAAGACTCAAAAAATTAAAAGAAAAAGAATTTACAGCTAAAGATTGGCAAAGAGAATTTAATCTCAAAAGTTATATCTCAGCACACAAATTCCTTAAAAGTCTTGTAAGGGAGAAACTACTATTAATTAGATTTAATAGACAAATTAAATTTTATAGAATTAATCCTGAAAAATTAGAATCGCTAGAAAAAATTTGGAATTTAGAAAATCTATAATTCTTTTATCATATAGTTATTCTGATTGTCTATATGATAGCCAAGTTTAGAAGAATAATACTCTCTAACTCCGACTCCAGAAATGACTTTAATTTCCTTACATCTCTCTTTTTTTGCAAGTTTCTCTGCTTCTCTCATCAACAATTTTCCAATACCCGTGTGCTGCCCAATCTTTCCCACCTCTCCCAACTTCAAACTCTGCCCATAAACATGCAGTTCTCTAATTATTGCATGTTTATCAAAAATCCTTAATCTAACTAAGCCAAACAAGATATCCTCTTTATTTACAATTTCCAAAAAATATTCCTTTCCACTAGAAGCTTTGTACTTTGTTGTCTTTAATTTCAAATCAAGATTTATGTTTTCTTTATTAAACCCAATCTCTCTGTATCTAATCTCCTTAAGTTTAATTCCTTCCTTCCTCAACTCTTCCTCCACATCTTTTCTAATTCCAATATGTTTTGTTCCAGCAACCAAATATTCCAAAGGAATTTCTCTCATAATTCTCATAACTCTGCAATATCTTGGAATAACTTTGAGCATATTAATCAAAAGTTTCTTAATTTCTTCAGGAGAATAGGGCTTATATTTTCCATCCCAATAGATTTTTTCAAGTTCTGAGCAAGGTAAAACCTGGCAAGGATATATTTTAATTTGATCTGGTTTGAATCTTTCATCAGAAAAGATTTTCTTAAACAATTTTAAGTCCTTTTCAGGATTACTCAAGGGCAAACCTGGCATAACGTGGTATCCTACCTTAAATCCAGCATTTTTCAAACATTTTGTGGCAAGAGCAACATCTTTAACAGTATGCCCTCTTTTGACAAACTCATAAACTTTATCATCTATAATCTGAACACCTAATTCAACTCGTGTACATCCAAATTCTCTCATCCTTTCTATAAACTCTATGCAAACATCAGGGCGAGTTTCAATGCAAAGAGCAACACATCTGTGTTTTGCACTCTCATTTTTCTTTTTAGCCTCTTCTAAACCCTTCGCTTTAAAACTATTAAGCCCATCATACAACCCTTTTATAAAATCATATTGAAACTTCTTAGGATATTCCAAAAAAGTTCCTCCCATAACTATTAACTCAATTTTATCAGTAGGGTGATTCATAACTTCAAACGCTTTTATTCTTGAAACAACTTGTTTGTAAGAATCATAATCCAATGCTCTAGCTCTCAAAACAACAGGACTTTTTGGAGTATAACTCTGCGGCACACCCATAGACGGGCAATAAATGCAATTTCCGTGTCTGCATTTGCGCGGAGGCAGCATGACTGCAACAGGAGTTATTCCTGAAATTGTCTTTGTGGGCTTTCTTATTTCATTCTTAGATGGATTTAACATGATTTATCTATCACAAGAACCCTTTAAAAAATAACCTATCTTTTTTTATCTTTAATTTTAACTATAAAATAATATATCAAAGCCCCTATAATCCCAGTAAGGATAATGACAAGAACCCAGACAATCTTGTCTGAATTTTCTTTAAATTTTCTTTTTATACAATCAATAAGCATTGAAATCCAAAATACAAAAATTAGAACACCCAAAGTTACCATCATTAAAACTAAGATTACTCCTAAAATAATCATCCCACCAAAAAGACCCGCTAATTCCATCCTCAAATTAGTTAATTCGTGTTTAAAAAACTTACTCGATTAATAAAAAACATATATTCTCCACCCCAAAAATCCTTATAAAATCTTTCTCAATTCAATAGTTATGAAAATAGGAATAATAGGTGGTTCTGGACTTGAAAACCCAGA
>CAYNWY010000093.1:0-3259 GCA_964401065.1 Candidatus Woesearchaeota archaeon | reverse complement strand
AATATTCCTTAGTTATAAGGACGCATAGGCTAATGGCAGACCCTCTCGTTTACACAGGTATTATCCTAAAAGTAATTATTTAACATAGAAAAGTTTATATACTATATGTAGTAATAATATATATGTATAAAGAAAGATACTCACAAAGAAAAGAGGATTTGTTGAATGACCCGAAGATAAACTCTAAAAACAGAGAGGTTATAGCTAAGTTTCTTGAATTTGAAGAATACAAACTTAAGAGAAAAGAGGGACTAAGCGAAGTTGACGAGCGTTCTTATAAAACTCTTTATGGCTACATTGGAAGACTGAAGAAGCTTAACAGATGGTTTAAAAACAAGGCATGGGGAGAGCTGACAGAAGAAGAGATTAAAAAGATTATTGATGATTTGGAAGATGGGAATATCAAAAACCAATACGGCAAAAGATACATTGACAGAAGCTTATACTATCAGATGATGCAGGGCAAACTATTTGCCATGGTTGGAAAGAGCAATTTTGCAAGAGATATTATACAGGAATTTTCAATAAGAGGGAGAGATTTTAACACCCAAGTTAGATTCATTGAAGAAGCTACTTTTAGAAAAGTTGTAGATTGTGCAATTACTCCTGAGCATCGTTGTTTACTCTGGCTGGCTTTTGATATTGGAGAGAATATTTGCAGTCTTTTGGAATTGGACAAAGATGACTTCAAAAGACAGATGAATGATGATACAAATGAACCAGAGTATTTGGTTATCTTAAGCAAAGATAAATTAAAACGAAGCAGGACTCCAAGAAGCGAAGTTACAAATTACAAGGAAACAGTTCAGTATTTGGATATTGTTTTATCAAACATTAAACCTGTTGATAAGATGACTTCTAACAAATACACAAAACCAAGAAACTTGAATGAGCTTCATGATGATAATAAACTTTTCAAATTTGGATTTAGTGCAGCTCAAAAAATGCTAAAGAGAACTGTAGGTTTAGCAGGTGCAAGATGCATTCCCGGAGGCGAGAGAGTAACATGGAAAGACCTGAGAAGTTCTATGGCATGTGATTTATTAAGGAAAGGATGGAGCAGAGACGAAGTCAATGCGAGGCTAGGTCATAAACCATCGTCGAGAATTATTGATAGATACATCACTTATCATGCTTTGGACAGGAAGAAACCAAAAGCAGTAGTCTATCAAAGCAATCTTAGAAAAATGGAAACGGAGCTTGAAAAACAAAAAGACCTGAACAAACTTCAGGGACTAAGAATTGAAAGTCTGAAAAAAGAACAAGCAGATATTAGGGAGGAATTCAAACAGATGATGATTAGTTCAAAAGCAGAAGTTTTGGATATGATTAATAAGGTGGATAAGATTGGAGAGAAAGAATTGGTGGCAGTAAATTAACAAAGTTTTATAAGATTGATATTCTTCAATGTATTATGAAAAATGAACTCCAGATTTTAAAGGCTCTTGCTGATGAAACAAGATTAAAAATTATTGAATTTTTATTAGATGGAGAAAAGTGTGTTTGTGAAATTTTTCCTCATGTTAAGAGAACCCAATCAACAACATCAATACAATTAGATGTATTAAGGAAAGCAGGAATATTAGCTTCCAGAAAAGAAGGGAAAAGGGTTTACTATTTTATTTCTGATAAAAGAGTCTGTGATGTGTTTAAAGCATTAGGTTTTTCTAAAGCCAAACTAAAGAATCAGACTTGCTGTTGTTCTTAGTTTCGTAAACTTTATAAATATTGATATTTATCAATTTGTTATAATGGAAAATAATCAAATAAAATCTATTGTTAAAGAAGGCTATACAAAAATAGCCAATTCAGGATGCTCATGCAACTGTGGGTGTGGTATGTCTAATTAGGAGATTTCTAAAGATATTGGATACTCAGATACAGAAATAAATAATGTGCCAGAAGCTAATCTTGGTCTTGGATGTGGTAATCCTACTGCCTTAGGTGAGATAAAAGAAGGAGATGTTGTTTTAGACTTGGGCAGTGGTGCAGGATTTGATGCCTTTTTAGCTTCTAAGAAGGTTGGAGATAAAGGAAAGGTCATAGGTGTAGATATGACTGAAGAAATGATAAAAAAAGCAAGAGCAAATGCTACAAAATATAATTATAAAAATGTAGAATTCAAATTAGGAGATATTGAAGAACTCCCTATACAAGATAGCTCTATTGATGTTATAATAAGCAACTGTGTTATTAATCTCGCTCCTGATAAAGATAAAGTTTTCTCTGAGAGCTTTAGAGTATTAAAGAAGGGCGGTAAGATGTTTGTTTCAGATATTGTTTTAACGGGGAAGCTTACAGAAGAGCAAAAAAATGATGAAGGTCTGTTAACTGCCTGTGTTGCAGGTGCACTGCAAAAAGAAGATTATCTTAATAAAATAATGATTGCAGGACTCAAAGTCAAGATATTGGGCGAAGATAAAGATATTTCAAAAAGACAATATGGAGAGTTTCCTTTAGAGAGCTTAAAAATTGAAATCACAAAATGAATAAAAAATATATCTATGCGGGTATTGGAATCGCACTAGTTTTATTATTAATATTTACAATTCCAAAATATTTTACAGGAAATGTTACAGATTCAGGAGCACAAATTTCAGGGGATATTGAAAAAGTAGAAGTATATCACTTTCATTCAACAAACCAGTGTTATTCATGCAAGACCGTTGGAAACTATGCAGAAGAAACAATCAATACTTTCTTTGCTAATGAACTAAAATCTGGAAAAATTGTTTTTGGACATATCAACGGAGATTTACCTGAAAATAGTGAATTAGTCAAAAAGTATGAGGCTACTGGATCTTCTTTATGGATTGGAGTATATTATAAAGATGGCAAGTTTACAAAAGAAGAAAATGTTAATGTCTGGTATAAAATTGATAATAAACAGGGATATATAGATTATCTAAAAAGCGTGATTGAATCTAAATTCTCAGGAAATTAAAATGGCTCTAATGTCTTTTATGGAGGCTATGTCAATGAATAACTTTCCTATTTGCTGGACCTGCGATAAATATAGCTGCGATATTTTTAACAATGTCTGTTTTGGGTTATGAAATTGGACTCGCAAGAGTTATTTCAGCAGTTTCATTATCTATACTAGTAGGATTAACAATGGCTTTTATTTTTAGAGAAAAAGCAGAGCAAGGGGGATTATTTATGCAGGAAAGCAAAGACACACAGATGTCTAAAAAAGTTATCTTCGCATTTTTTGGTTTAATGATTGCAGTCTTAGTTGTTAATGGTTTGCAGATTAACC
>CAYNWY010000092.1:609-3274 GCA_964401065.1 Candidatus Woesearchaeota archaeon | reverse complement strand
TTATGTCCGCAAATGTTTTTTGCCTTCTAGAGGACATCGTTCTATGGTAGAGTATGAATCTGCATTAGTAAAACGTCTTTTGGGAAATAATTCAATAAGCTATACTCATTTATTCCGTTTCAAAAGAAGCAAAAAGATTAAAAATAAAATTTTAAGCAGTTTTTTGAGAAAGAGACTTGAAGAGCTTGGAAAAACGCAGAGATGGCTTGCTAAAGAAATAGGAAAAAGCAAAGCTGCAGTTAATTATTATGTTGCAGGAACAGATTTTCCTCGTAAAGATATTTTAGACAGGATATATTGGGTTCTTGGGAAACCTGGAGATTAAACTTAAGATGATCTATAAAATTCTAGAAAATGGTCAAACAATATTAAGTGATATTCCTGGAAAGTATGCCGGGCATAAGAGATATAAAATTTTTGGAAGACTTGATTGTAAATCAGGTAGGATAATGACAAAAGAAAACCGGGTTTTCTTTCATACGCTTGAAGATGCCATTCTTCATGGATATCGTCCTTGTAGGAATTGTAAACCCATAGATGAAGAAGATTTTCAAAGAATAAAAGGAGATGTGCCGTATAAAACATTAGATGAGTTTTATCAAAGTGGGATTAGATTTAGATAAATTTTAGTATATAATCTATAGAACTCTTATGATTAAAAAGCCTTGCCTTTTTTAAGGGCAAGACTTTGCTCTGTTATGTACACAGAACAAATATTAAAAGAGAAGAGTGAAAATAAACCTTTCTATTCAGTAAAAATTATCTTTGAGAATCATTGGAATGATTATCTCAAGATTTACAAAGTAAGAGAAGTAGAATTAAGAGAAGTGGAAAAAATGCTTTCTTGCAAAGGGGTAGAAAGAGGATGTTTTATCTTTCATTGCAATAACTGTGGAAAAGAACTAATTGTTCCTTTTGGATGCAATTCAAGGATATGTTCTTGCTGTGGCAAGAGACATACTGATAAATGGGCGGATAGACTTACAAAAAAGATAATTAAGAATCTGACTTATAGGCATCTGACATTTAGCATGCCTGAAATTCTTTGGGGGTATGTTAAAGAAAATAGAATTTTGCAAAAGGTGTTAATGGATGTTGCGTCAGCAACAATAAAAGAAATGTTTTCATTTGCATTGAGGCAAAAAGTTGTTCCAGGAATAATAATTGTTCTTCACCCATTTGGAAGAGATATTGTATTCAAGCCTCATGTTCATGCTTTGGTTACTGAAGGAGGATATAATTCACAAAACAAGTTTGTGAAGTTAGGAAATTATATTGACTATAACACTTTTCATAAGAAATGGCAGTATAATATTCTTACTGCCTTGAGGAATTTTATTCCTCAATCAATTATTGATTTATGTTTTAGAAAATATCTAAATGGATTTGTTGCTTACATAAAACCTGAAAAACTTCATTATGGAAAAGGATTAATAAAATATATTGGGAGATATATTCGACACCCTGCCATTGCAAATTCAAGGATAATAGATTACAATGGCAAGGGTGCGACATTCTATTATGAAGATAACAAGGGGAGTAAGAACTTTAAAACAATGAGTGTGTTTGATTTCATTTCAGCAATCATACAACACATTCCCGAAAGGAATTTTAGATTAGTAAGATATTATGGCGTTTATTCAAGAAATAATATTAAGAGATTTACAAAAATAGAGATACAGTCAGTTATAGAAGATAAAATATTGGATAAATCGAGAGAAAAGAGGGTTGTTTATTGTCCTTGTTGTTTTGAAAGGATGAAATTAATTGCTTATGTGAAGAAACCTCCGCCTAAAAATATGAATTTAATAACGAATTGGTAAGTTTGTTTAGTTAGAGTTATGAGCGAAGCGAATTAACTTGTTTAAAACCTTCTGAAACGTTTCTTTTTGTTGTTTTCTTCCTTTTAAATCAAATGAAGTAAAACATTTATCAAATAGTTTAGTTATGCTTTGCTCTTTATGACTCATTAAATGTAACCTGTTTGTGTCAGTTAAACATATTAAATAATACTCTTTCCTTAAACTTCTTATAAATTTAATAAGTGGTTGACTTAGAAGTTTATTCCTAGAATATGCATCCTTATAAAACTGGCAGACTTTTGACACATTATCTTTCTTGCAAAGAACTTTAAACAATTCTGAAATGTCTTTCTCTCCAAGAGTTATTTTGTCATAGAGCCTGTTTATTTCTTTCCCATATTTACTCCTGATCAAAATAGAAATTCCATAATTTTTAATCAGTTCTTGATTCAAGGTATCCCAATCCTCTTTAAAGATAACACCTCCCAAATCAAAGATTATATTCTTTATCATCGTCTCCTATAAAGATAATTTCTTTAAATAGAAATAATAAAGGTTTTTTAGATTTATCGAATTTATTATTTTGAAAACAGGAAAAGGTATAAAAGTAGAGGATTTCTTCTTTTATTATGGAAAAGGAAGTTATACTAATCGGAGGAGGAGATTATAGAAAAGGAGAAAATATCAAAGTAGATGATTATATTGTTAAACAGTTAGATAAAAATTCTAGAATACTTGTTTTCCCTTTTGCTGTAAAAGAGAAAGAGAGAAGGATAAGCAGGTTTAACTCAATAAAAGATGTTTTTTTAAAAAAAGGAATAAAAAATATAGAAATGGTCGAAGAAGATTTTTTCCTCAACCAT
>CAYNWY010000092.1:0-599 GCA_964401065.1 Candidatus Woesearchaeota archaeon | reverse complement strand
AAAAGAAAAAATTTCTCCAAAAGATGCTATATTCCTTACTGGGGGAGACCCAACATTATTATTAGAAACAATCATAAAATTAGATATTTTGGATTTATTGAGAAATTTTAAGGGATTAACTATAGGATATAGTGCTGGAGCAATGATATTTAATTCTAAATGTGTTATCCCCGGAGGTATCGAAGAAGACTATCCTAAAACCGTTATTTTAAATAATGGAATTGGATTAATAAACAATTTAGTAATTTCTCCGCACTATAAGAAGAAAGATGATTCCATTTTGGTTCCTTTGTCCTATAAATATTTAATTTGTGGAATAGCCAATAAGGGAGCATTAATATACAAGAATGGAAAAGTTAATAAAATTGGACACCTCGTTATTTTTAAGGGTGGTAAAAAACATAAATTTAATCCTTCTTTCTTAAGATAACAATAAACCTTTCTGATTTATTTTCATCAAACTTACTACCATCAAAATTTCCAAATACTTTAATAATTTTAAATTTATTTTTAATGAAATTTCTAAGTTCCTTTAGGGTATAAAATTTTGCTAGTTCTTCATCATGAAAGAAATATCTCCTATTTGTTTTTTTGTTTTT
>CAYNWY010000091.1:0-3320 GCA_964401065.1 Candidatus Woesearchaeota archaeon | reverse complement strand
AATTAAAGTATTTGAGTTTTACAAGAAGGTTAAGCATTAATTTTTACACATAGCCAACATACAGCATACTTTTATAAAGTCAAAATATTTTTCTTCAATAAATAAAATAGGAAGAAATTTCTATATTATTATTTAAATAGACATGGAGGAATATACAAATGGGATTTAATGATAGACCGATACAAGGTGGTTTTAATAACAACTTTAGTAGTGAACCAAGAGAAATGCATAAAGCAGTTTGTTCTGAATGCAAGAAAGAATGTGAAGTGCCATTCAAGCCAAGCAAAGATGCTGAAGGAAAGCTAAGACCAGTTTTTTGCAAAGATTGTTATGCTAAGAAAAAACCAAAAAGATATTAATCTTAGCTTATCTTTTTATTAATTTTTATTAATTTTTAATTATTATAACCCTATTCGGGTATTATGTTAATATTTAAATAGCATTTTTCTTTTTTTTAATTATGGTTTTGAATGTTATTCCAGATATACTTCACTTTATAAGAGGGAATGATTTTGCAAGTATTTTGCAGTTTCTTCAGACAAGCGGATATGGTATAATGTTCATATTGATGATAATAGAAGGGCCGATTATTACATATATAGCCTCTTTTGCTGCATCTTTAGGTATATTTAATATATTTTATGTCTTTATTTTGTCCTCCTTGGGTAATATTGCAGGAGATTTAATATTCTTCCTCATTGGGAGAGGTGGTAAAAAAAGAACTATTGAGAGATATGAATCTAAATCTATTAATCTAACTAGATTGAGTAGATTAAAAATGTATCTTGAGAGAAATCCCGGGAGAACAATTGTAGTAATAAAACTGACTCCTTTCTTGCCTGTACCAGGATTAATACTTGCAGGAGCATCGAGTATTAGTTTAAAAAAATTTATTACTTATTCTGTTCTAGTTAGTATGACTTCTGCTTTAATTATGACACTTCTTGGTTTTTATTCAGGTATGGCATTCTTAGCAATTGCTAAATATGTCAAATATTTAGAATATTTAATCGGAGCAACAATTTTTTTAGTAATTATCACAGTTTTCCTTGTTAGATTTATTTCTAAGAAATTGGCAAATAAAATAGAGAAAATTTAAATTATTTATTTTATATTTTTTAATTGTTATTAAATTTATTTATTAGAGATTGATATCCTTTATACAAATCTGAAACAACTTTCTCCAATTCATATTCTTCTGCTTTTTTTGAAGCATTTTTTCCAAGCTTCAATCTTAATTTATAATTTTTTGCTAATTTAATTATAAATTCTGCTATCTCTTTTTCATTATAGGGTTTTGCTATAAACCCTACATCCTTCTTGATAAGTAAGGGTATTGCTCTGGCATCTACCCCAACAACAGGTAAACCCGTTGACATTCCTTCCAGTATTGTTATCCCTTCTGTTTCTATTGTTGAAGCAGTTACAAGAATATCTGCTTTTTTGTATATCTCGGGTAGCTTACTGTTTTCTATGCAACCAAAAAGCTTTATACTCTCTTCAAGTTTGTTCTTATTAACGTATTCTCTTAATCTTTTTTCTTCTGGTCCTCTTCCTACAATCCATAAATTTGACATTATCTTTTCTTGTAAAACTAATTTAAATGCTTTTAATATTACATCTACATGCTTAGAAGAAACTAATCTTCCTACATAAAGGGCAGTTACTTCTTTCTTATTTTTTCTCTTATAGAATGTAAATAATTTTGTATTTATTCCATTGCTTATAACCTGTATAGGAGTTTTTACATTGTGTTTAATTAATTCTTGTTTAATGGTTTCTGAGGGGGTGATAATGAGATTACATAGATTTAAGAAGAAATTCATATACTTCCAGAGAAATTTTTTAAAATATTTTGATTCTTGTATGCCGAATAATGAAATTTCTCCTGTAGTGTCTGGGAATATTGTGTGGGCAGTAAGAATTATAGGGATACCTAGCAATTTCGCTGCTATTAAGCCTTCCCAGGCAATTCCAAATATACTTTCTAGGTGAACTATATCTGGTTTTATTTTCTTTAATTCAAGATAACATCTTAAGAATGAGGGGAATCTTGCTTTGTATTCTCTGTAACTCCCAATTTCATGACTTTTTAATTCAATATATTTTATATTGTTTAATGGAGGTTTTACACTACCTGAGGGGATAAATAAATATATTTTATTTTCTTTAGATAAAATTCTAGTAGAATTTTTTATTGACATAACTGCCCCATCCACTGTTGGCAAGAATGAATCACTGAAAATAGCTATTTTCATAAAGTAAATATAATTTTTGATTAAATAAAGTTTATTGTAATGAATATTTATTTAGAGAGTTTTATCATCCCATATATCTAAATCCTCTTTGTTTTCATTATCCTTAAATTCAGGAAAAGGGTTAATTTTTTTTGACAAAATTTTCTTTGAAAGATTCTCATCAATCTGGATGTTCCATTCTGGGCAGAGAGATTTATACTCACACCATTCGCATAACATTGACTTATTTGAAATGAATTCTTTTGTCTGTTCTATTTCTGCTATTAGTTTTTTTGTATCTTCCTTGAGTTTTTCAAGTTGTTCTTCTGTCCTTTTTGATATTATCTTGTGATTGTAAGCAAGATAGTGCCAAACCAAAACAACCTCTTTGTCTTTTCCATACATTTCTTTTATTGCAATAGAGTATAAGGCAAGTTGTCTATCCTGATCCATCTTCTCTTGAGTGGGAAGTGTATTTGCTGTTTTGTAATCGTGAATTTCATAATGCCCTTTTTCAATATCATAAACAAGCCTATCAATAAAACCTTTTATCTGAGTATTTTCATCTAAGTTTATTATTATCTCTTTTTCACATTCAATAGTCCCATCTTTGAATGGATAATATTTTTGGAAGTAGTCTGCAAGAAATTGAATTCCTTTATTCAGATAATCCTTTTGTGTGAATTGCTTCTTTACTATTAAAGTATCATCTGTTAATTCTTTCTGCCAGATATTAATGTAATAGTGTATTATATCATCAAGTGTAGGAGGATTTTCAGGATTCTCTTTTACTGAATTGTAAACCCATTCTAAAGTATCATGAACAACGCTTCCTAGATGGGATTCTATTGTCTTTTCAATCTCTGGGACGATTTTATCTATATATCTGAGCTTGTATTTTAATGGACACTGTTCAAAAGTTGACAATTTTGAGTGAGAATATACTGCCATGAGTTGTAAAAAAGAAAATAGGGTTATAAAGTTTTAGGGTATATTGAAATTATCTTGGTAATGATTTTGGGAGTTAAATAAAAATGAATATTAATTATTTAGACAGGAGTTTATTATTTAGATTTATGATAA
>CAYNWY010000090.1:0-3331 GCA_964401065.1 Candidatus Woesearchaeota archaeon | reverse complement strand
TTTTTTAATTTTTTCCTGCGAGGATGCTGGATGAAGTTTAATTTTTAGTAGCATCCATCATCCTCTTAACTTCTATATTAAAAAGTTTCTCTGATAATTGGGAAAGTTTATCAATATTCTTTTCATCTACAGTTCCTTCCATTCCCCCTAAAATCAGCTGAAGCCCCTTATCATCTGTTTTTGGAGCATATTTCCTTGCCAAGATTAAATCCTCCTTTTCAGAATAAATTTGGCTATAACTATCCCAAAGATAGTAAGACTTGCATTTTTTGCATTTTAGAACAACAGTATATGCAACTTCCCCATATTCTTCTGCTTTTTTTAATTTCGAAGAGGCAATTATTTCAAATGTCTTTAAAAATTCTGAGAAAGAATTAGCTTTTCTATCAAAAGAATTACAATAACATTTTTCTTCCATGAAATATTCAAAGAGGATGTATATTTAAGAATTTATATTCTATCTTTTCTCACCTCTTTTTCGGCTTCTTATAATGTTTTCCCAAAGCATGGTAGATTTCTGTTTCTGTTTTCCCTGCAATTTTCTTTCCTGTTTTCCTTTCGAATAATCCATGCTGGGTCAATTTGAATCCTTTTCTCTTTGCAATGATTCTCAAACCAATTCCAGAACCCTTTCTTGAAGAGTAAGCAAGCAATTCAGCACCCCATTCCTCTTCGGTTGTATAATATAATTCAACCTTAACACCATTAATAATCCAGGTTGATTCGTGCTCTCCTCCTTGGAGATATTTTCCATTTAATCGTGTTTTCATGAATTCTTCAAGATTTTCTCTGTCTTTAGGAATTAACACAATATCAATGTCAAAGGGATGTCTCTCTCCTCTTCTAATGCTCCCTGCAATTTCTATTCTTTTACACAAGGGTTTTAATTCTTTTGAAATTCTTTTAGATAATTGAATAGTGCCCTCTTTTTTTTCCATAGGATAAATAAACAGCTAAAGATTATAAAATTACCTAATATCCATAAAGATAATATCTTTTCTTTTTATGCTTCTTACGCACAAGATATACTGCAATAAATATAATCACGACTGCAACTATAACGAGCACAATCAATAAAGATTTCCAGAAAGAACTTTCTGTTGTTTCTGGATTTGTTTCAGGCTCATTAGCTGCATCTGCGGTTATTCCACCAGAAGGAGATTCATTGCCCGCAGTAACTGCGATTATTTTCTCATATATTTTTCCTATTGTAAGATTTGCCTTCTCACCGATTATTCCATTTAATTTTATAAGAATATCATAATAACCATCTTCTGTAACATCTACTTTCCATTCTTCTCCTATTGCCAATGTTTTTTGTTGAGGATTAGAAGAGACATTTATTACTGCTGCTTTTGAAGTTAACGAAACAACACCCACATAATGATTTACACCACTAATATTGACTTTTAATCTCTGTTTTGCAGCAATTTCTTTTGAGTATCCTTGTGCAAATTGATTTTCACCAACAACAACTGTTCCTTTTGTCCAGAAAAATTCTGCTGTGGTTCCACCCGCTTGAGGATTATTTGTTATTGGAGCAGCAACTGTTGCAGTTACTACACTTCCAGTTACACTAGGTTGGGTTCCTGAGAAATGAGGAATTCTTATCCAAATCCTGTTATTTGTAGTATCTATATAGCAAGGCTTAGTTGAATTTAATTCTGATTGAGTTCGTGTGCAATTATTCTCTCCCATTAAAGTTTCCCATTCTGTGGAATGTGTAGAATAGTGGCTGTAATTTCCTGCTAAATTAGTTCCATTTGTTCCATTATTAGTAGCAGTAGCATTCCAAATAACATTCCAGCTTTCATCATAAAATACTGGGATAGACATATTAACATCTGCAGTTTCATTTAATCCTGTAGTTGAACTGCTTCCTTCTGTGTAAGGCATAGAAATTAAAGCATAATCATAAATTGTAGGTCCATTGCTTCCAAATCTCATTGCAGAATCAAAGCCACCAGAAGTATGTGTTGTCGCAGAATTATCAAACATTGCATCAGGAGGGCCAGAAGCCAGCATATCGACATTTATGTATTCAACTATAATTCCACTTGATAATAATCCCATTCTAAAGTTTAATTTTCCTCCTCCAATTATCGAGGTTAATGGATTAAATGCATTAGCAGCAGTAGGATCCATGCTTGCAGAATCTGCAATTATACAAGAAGCAGGAGGGTTTGGCAAATTACAAGTTGTATTTGATTTATATAATCCAACCTGTATACTTGACTGAGAAATTGTCTCATTTATACCCCCTGGATTAAATTCAGCCATTGTAGTATTTGAATTTGCAATTAATTGTGCAGGAGTTCTAGCCAAAACTGTTTTAGGAGAAAAGGATTGTGAATATATATTTATCTCCTTGACTCCTGTGGAATTTATTAAAGGAACATAAAATGATGCTGTTCCTGTTTGAGAAACATCAAGCATAAAAGTAAATTCAGTTGCATTATAATTTGTATAATCTACTGTTACTTCAACATGAGCTTGAACCGAGCTGAGTGTCGCATTAGTTGTTGAATTGACTAAATTAAACTGCATTTTTGCTGAAGAGATATTTAAATTTTGCCAACTTCCAGCATCTTTCATTGTTATATTGCTTGTAGAACTACCCCAATCTGTACTCATTAAAGGATACATTGTAAAATTAACCTCTGTATCTTCACTTGTAAAATTAAAGCTTATATTTCTGTAGCCTCCATAATAACTTGTTCCATTTCTTGCTGTTGCAAATAGAATGTAATTGAGTGATTCTGCTGGCCCAGGAAGACTTATATTATAAAATCCAGTATTTACAGAATAATTATCCATCCATATTGGAACTCCTGTTTCATTTCTTCTCCAAGCACTCATATTATAGGGCATACCTGCATTATCTCCTAGATAAACCATATCCCCTCCCTCTAATAAAAGTGGAACTACATTAAATTCATCGTAACCGCCAGTCTCTCCTGTTGAATTTAGACCATATCCGCTGACCCAGATAAGGGTTTCTGAACAATTAAATAATTTTTTGAGTGTATGATTAGCTGCACTGTAATTTGATAAATTAATAGTATTAGAGGGAGTTGTTATGTTATAATCGCTTATAGCAGTAAAATTATTCCAATTATAAGTTATAGGCATACCCTGATCAGGAAATATTTGAATGCTGTAATTTCTATCTCTAGGAACATATACAACTGCCTCTGTAACAGTATTTGTGAATTGCTCTGCAATAGGATAACCCAATGCAGTATCTTTTATAATATAAAAGAAAGCTTTTGCAACCCCAGTTAAGTTTACAGCAGTTATATTAAATGTCCCGGCTTCTCTTAAATAAAAA
>CAYNWY010000089.1:0-3336 GCA_964401065.1 Candidatus Woesearchaeota archaeon | reverse complement strand
TTAGATGTGTTGTAATTTACGAGGGTATATTAATGTTTGTCGAATAGAATTTTTACCTTTTTATGGTACTCTCTATTTAAGGGGATTTCAAGAAGTTTGTAAAAAGGTTTTTTGCATGAAATAGATAATCTAAATGGTTTTACAATTTTTAAGTCAATAATCCTGTTTTTATCGTTGAGCCAGACTGCAGCAAATTTAAAGAAAACAAAGAGGGAGTGTATTCTCATTCTTGTAGGTTTTTTGAATTCAAAGAGCATTGCAGGACATTTTTCTCTGCAATGGAACATGAGCCCTTTAATTTTTCCAAGCTCTGACAATTTTTTTACATTTTGTATTTCTATAGATTTAAGATTATGTTTTATTATCATTTTAACTGTGATTATACATCTTTAAGATATTATTAGTAGTAAATATTTTTATCTCTTTTTGTTTTTGGAAATGTTTATCATCGCTCCAGATAGGACAGTTTAGAGAAAGAGCAGCAGCAACAAAAGGAACATCATCCTTATCTATAGTTTCTATTATGCTCTCTACTTGATTGTTATAGTATAATAAGAGCTCATTCCTGATTATAGTTACATATCTAAGCAATTTTCTAATAAGATCTCTTATTTCTCCAATAGGCCTCCCTGATTTTTCTGAGATTAATTTTTCATATCTCTTTATTTCAATTAATTCTTGTTCAGGGATAAAAAGATTAAATGGAGAATGAACAATGAGCTCTCTTACTGGTCCCTCTTTAATCAGTGCAGAAATAAATATATTAGTATCAATGATTAAATTCATAGAATTTCTTAGCAGCACTTCTTTTTATCTTTTTAGATATTTCATCAACGTCTTTTTTTGTTAATTTGCTCTTTGATGCAATTCTATTCATTGTTTCTAAATCATCTATTCTTTCTTCTATTGCACGCCTTGCTACTTCGCTCCATCTTATTTCAGGCATACATTTCATTTTCTCATGAAGTTCTCTAGGTATAGATAGAGTCATATTTACCATACTTATTTATGTGTTAACACATATTTAAACATTTCGGTTTATGTTAACTCTTTATTTGAACCAATTTTTGTTTCTTTCGTTTTGCTCTTTTTTTGCAATGTACGTTTTATAATACAAATTAACATTTTTTTCTGTAACATGGTCGTGATGCCTAAATCCTCCACCGAATGTTTGAGGTATGTGCATCAATTCATGAATTATTGTCTTCATCTGCTCTTCCTTGCTCATTTTATCAAATCTCGGAGATAAAAATTCAAGGGCATAGTAAGCCTCAACCCCTATTGCCTTTTGCATGATTTTTCCAAGAGCGTGGCATCTTGCAATTGTTCCTCTTGTAGAACTCCCATAGCTCCTGTAACATTTAACCCTTTCCATTACAATATGCGGAAAAAGCAGTCTTGAAATCTCTTCTGCAATTTTTTGCAAATCTTCAGCATATTCGTATTTCATATATGCTAAAAAAGGGATATGTTTATATATTTTCCCAGCATTAATCTTTTATGACCCCAATTGAACAAAAATATAGTAAATTAGAGAAAAAGGCTGAAGAAGTATTAAAAACCCAGGGAATATCATTAGAAGATTTAAAAAGAGATATGGAAATTCATAAAAAAGTTACGGAAGGATTAAAAGAATATAATGAAATAATTAATCAATTAGAAGAATTTAATAAAATGATGGAAGCTTTAAGATCATTTCCTAATGGCGGTACTTACACTTCCCCCAAGAATATTCAACAAATTTCATCTGTGATATTTGTTTTCCCATCAACTGGTCTTTATCTGAGTTAGAATTCATATTCTTCTTCAGACATCTTTTCGATTATAAGATGTTTAATATTATCAAATATGTAACTATCATTAAATTACTACATATAGAAAAATTTATAAATTTCAAATCCTTATAAAATTTAATGGAAAATCTAGAAGATATGCTAAGAGAAAAGAACGAAAAGATAGCGACGATTAACTCAGAATATGCTCCATCAAGATTTGCAGAGACTTTAATTAGTAATCTTAATTCATATTACAATACAATTACAGAAGCAGAAAAAAATACCAAGATTCCTATATTAAGAACCGCTTTTTCTAAATTGACAGACGAAGAGAAAATGGCGATATTAGAAGGCTACGATGATAAAAAAAAGAAGAAATTAGAAGCATTGGATAAACCAATGGAAATTACAACCTATATTACCTCTGATAATGGCAATGGTTCTTGTTATATTTTGACACCTATAAAAGAAGAAGACAAATCAAGCAAATTTATTGGAGAGTTTAAAGATTGGTTTGTAAGCTTAATGGATAAAAAATGTATACAATCAGAGGATGAAACACCTGTACTCTTTAAGCCAGAAGAAGGTGGGCAAGTTGCTCAGGGTTTTTTAATTTTTAAGGTAACCCCTTATAATTGCAAGAACAAAGATTTTACAGAAGCATTTGTAAAGAGATTGAATCACATTGCTGAAGATTCAAAACACATAAAATACAAGGACATTCAGCCAAAATTTTGTAGAGAAAACAACATAATTAATGTAGCAAAGCCTCTTGATTTTGAGATATTTAAGTATTTCATGGATTATATGCCTGTTCAGGAAACTGAAACTGCTAAGGTAGTAAAGAAAAGGAGAAGATTAGAACATGAACTTGTTGAACCACATAAAGGCAAGTATAGACATTTTGTAATTTCCCCAGCATATACAGATCCAAAAAAAGTAATTGGGATTTATAATACACTAAATGATAAATTTAAAGAAGTGAACGGGGAAGACATGCCTCTATCCAACCTAACAAGATTAGGTAAGATTGGAGAAAAGAGTGGATGGACCTTTTATAGCTCTTTAATTAAGCATCTTGAGAATGAAACAATAAAACCAGAGGAGATTCATTCAAGTTCTAATTTAGTGAATTATATTCTTAAAGCTCAGTATATTACTTTATCCAACCAAGCTATACCTCTACACCTTTTTACAAGAACTGAAATGAACAATCATCATCCAGTATTTTATGATAAAATAAAAAAAGCAGAAGAAGCTAATGGAAAAAAATTTGATTTTATCCCATATCTAAGAGCTCCAAAAGGTTCAAAAAAAGAAAGCTAGAAAAAAGAAGGAATGAATCTTCTGTTAAGAAATCTCAATAATTTTATTTCTAGACTTAAAACAAGAAACAATTTTAACAGGTTTTTTGAAATGTTTTTTTAATACTTTAATTAATTCTTCATTTGCCTTCCCATCAATTGGTTTCTCTTTTATCCAGACTTCATATTCTTCTTCAGATATTTTTTTAATTTTTTCCTGCGAGGATGCTGGATGAAGTTTAATTTTTAGTAGCATC
>CAYNWY010000088.1:0-3483 GCA_964401065.1 Candidatus Woesearchaeota archaeon | reverse complement strand
CATAAGAAAAATTTATATATGCTCAAAAACATCCTAAAATTATGAAAGAAAAAAAAGATAAAGATTTCAAAAAACTTGAAGAGGCTCTTATTCAAGTAGGATTAAGAATTGCCAAAAGAGGAGAAGGAGCTCTTTTTATTGTTGGGGAAACTAAATATACCCCTATGGTAAATCAATCTATTCCTCCATTCAAGGCAATTGAAAATCCTAAACTTCTAGAATCTTTAGCACTAATGGACGGCGCAGTTATAATAAATAAAAACGGTTTTGTTTCTGCTTATGGAGTGAAGATAAAGTCTACAAAAATCCTAAAAAATTTCGGAACAAGACATTCTGCTGGATTAAGCGCTGCAATTGGAGATAATTTAGTTGTGATAGTATCTGAAGAAGATAAGAAAATAAAAATTCTGAGGAAGGGGAAGATGATAATGCAAATTGACGCTCTTCAAAAAGATGTTGAAAAGAATGTTCCTAAAACAGTGCAAATTCTTGAATCAATAGGTGCAGGAACAATTGGAGCAATTGGAACAAGTTTATTATTGCCTGCACTTGGAATTGCATTTTTCCCGGGAGTTATTATCTTCGGTTCTGCATATTATCTTGGGAAAGCAATAAAAAAGAAGCTTGAAAAGTAATTCTTTACAATTTAATAAAGCTTCTTATGAAATACGCTAATTACTAAATAGACAACAAGAATTTCCACTAAGAAAAGAATAATATTTCCTAAGCTGAATAAATTACTAAAGTTGTGCATATTAATAAAATTCATTAGAAAAGTACTTTTAAGGCTAATTGAATTAAACAATGCTAAAATTATCCAAATTAAAAGAGGAATAACTATGCTGGCAATCACCTTAAATTTTGTTGGTCTGAAATTCATTCTATTAATATGGTTTTTGAATTTATAAATATTAACATAACGCCCCGACTGAGATTCGAACTCAGGTCGCTGCCTTATTCCATCGCCAAAATAGGCGACAAATTAAGCCTGCCTTATAGAAGGCTGGAATTATCATCTCGTCGACTAAATCCCGGCATTTGAGAAGGCAGCATACTTGGCCTCTGTACTATCGGGGCTTGACATTCATTCTAAAATACTAAGTAGTGAAGCTTAAAAAGATTATCTTATTATAAATAGGGAGGAGAGTATGGTAAGAAATATTCTAGTATTTAATGTTGGAAGTTCAAGCATAAAATATAATTTATTTGAAAATTCAAATTTGATTAAATTTGGATATTATGAAAGATTAAAATCAAAAGAGGATTATGAAAAATCAGTACAAGACATATTCAAAAAATCTGAAAATGTAAAGATTGATACTATTGCATATAGGGTTGTTCACGGAGGAGAACTAAAAAAGACTTCAAAAATAACAAAGGAAGTAAAAGAAAAAATAAAAGAGTTTTCTGAATTTGCACCATTACACAATCCAAAGCAACTAATGGTTATTGAAATATGTGAAAAATATAAAAAACCGCAATATGCTGTTTTTGACACGATGTTCTTTTCAAACCTTCCAAAAGTTGCAGAAACTTATGCAATACCTAAGGAGATAACAAAAAAATATAATATAAAACGTTATGGATTTCATGGATTATCTCATGAATCTGTTTCAAGAGAATTAAAAGGCAAGACTATAATTTGCCATCTCGGTTCAGGTTCAAGCATCTCCGCAATAAAAAATGGAAAAGCCATAGATACAAGCATGGGACTAACTCCTTTAGAAGGAATTATGATGGGAACTCGTTCAGGAAGCATCGACCCAGGGATAATTTTCTTTCTGCAAAAACAAGGATATGATGTACAAGATATTTTAACAAATAAATCAGGATTAAAAGGAATTTCAGGGTATAATGATTTTAGAGATATACTCTCAAAAATGAATAAAAATAAAGACTGCAAACTGGCTTATAATCTTCTTATCTATCAAATAACAAAAGCCATCGGGTCATACATAGCTGCAATGGATGGTTTAGATAATTTAGTTTTCACAGCAAAGATAGGAGAAAACGTCCCTAAATTAAGGGCGGATATCTGCAAAAACCTTAAATTTATTGGATTAAAATTAGATAAAGGCAAGAACGAGGAGAACTCTGAATTAATATCCTCAAAAGATTCAAAAGTAAAAGTATATGTTAAAAAAACTAATGAAGAAGAAATTATTGTAAAAGAGGTTTTGAAAATTTTAAAATGAATCAAAAAATACTCGTAGAAATTTCAGCAAGGCATATTCATCTGTCAGAAGCTGATTTCATTAAATTGTTTGGGAAAGAAAAAAGCCTGATTCCAATTAAAAAATTATCCCAACCAGGAGAATTTGCTTCAAAAGATAAAATAGAGATTATTAATGAGAAAAATAAACTTAATGCAAGAGTTCTTGGTCCATTAAGAAAACATTCGCAAGTAGAAATATCTCTGACTGATGCTTATAATTTAAACTTAAATCCTCTTCCTAAAATAAAGGTTTCTGGTGATTTGAGCAATACAACAAAGGTTTTAGTTAAAGGCCCAAGGGCACAACTAAAAATCCCTGTAATAATTGCTCAAAGACATTTGCATTGTTCAGAAAAACAGGCAAAGGAACTAAAATTAAAAAACAATCAGATAATTTCAGTAAAAATAAACGGAGAGAGGGAAATAACATTTCATAATATTGTTGTAAGAGTATCTAAAAACTACGATTTATCCCTACATTTAGACACAGATGAAGCTAATTCTGCAGGTATAAAAGGAAAAACATTTGGAAATATTGTAAGATGAATAGCAATTTGAAAAATATTGAGCCAATCATGAATATTCTCTCAAAAGTTTATTATTCTAATGAAAAAACAACTCTCAATAGGATGAGAAAAAAACCAGATGCTTTCAAGATTTTAATTTCCTGTCTTCTATCTCTAAGAACCCAGGACAAAAACACTGAAAAAGCATCAAAACAGCTTTATGAAGTTGCAAATACTCCCCAAGAGATTATCAAACTTCCAATTGAAAAACTAGAAAAATTAATTTTCTCTTCTGGGCATTACAAAAAGAAAGCGCGAGTTCTCCAATCTGTATCCAACGAATTAATAACCAGATTTAATTCAAAAGTTCCAGATAAAAAAGAAGAACTTCTGAACATAAAAGGAATTGGTCCAAAGACAGCAAACATAGTCTTGGCGTTTGCATTTGGAAAAGATGTTCTCCCAATTGACACCCACTGTCATAGGATTCCAAACAGATTGGGATGGGTTAAAACAAAAACTCCTGAACAAACAGAAAAAAAACTTGAGAAAATCCTCCCCAAAAAACATTGGAAAGAATTTAATGCAATTTTTGTCCAATTTGGACAAACAATCTGCCAACCAATTTCACCTTGGTGCTCTAAATGCCCAATAAATAAGTATTGTCCAAAAATAAATGTAGAAAGAAGCAGATAATTCTCAATTTACTGTTAAGTAAACCTTAATTCTTAACATAAAGATTTGTTGGAAAATCTTTAATTC
>CAYNWY010000087.1:0-3501 GCA_964401065.1 Candidatus Woesearchaeota archaeon | reverse complement strand
GGATTAGGAATTTTAGCTGGTTGGATATAGATTTAATTTAACTTTTCATAAATGAAACATAAAGTTTTTAAATAGATATATCATAAAGAAAACTATTATTGATTAGAATATGATAAAATTATCATTAGACGACAAACCCCCCTCCAAATTCGAGGGCAAAAAAGAAGTGAACAAGAAGAAGAGTGAACCTCTTCATCAATTAATTTTTTCTTTAAAGAATGGAAAGAATAAAATCAAGTCGACAAACTCAAGAAAAAATCTTGAAGAACAAATAAAATCAGATTGGAAGAAATATACTTTTAATGCAGAATATTTAAAGACGAGCAGTAATTTCTCTGAAAGAAACTCAACAGCGACTGCTAAAACTGTTGAATTCACAAATGTTATTGATATAAATCAAAACCAAATCACATCGGACTTTAATTATGGACAAAAGAAGAGCGACACTGAATTCTCAGAAAAGAAGTTTTCAAATTTCTACGAAATGAGCTCTTCCTATCATTTTGTACCAGAAGTAAGAGCAGAAAATAAAAAAGAAGATTCTTATGAACAGCCAAAAGAGGAAGAATCAGAAGAAATCCCATATATGGTGTATGCTTTTGAAGAAGAAGGGGAACAAGATAGCTTAAATTTAAAATGAAATGTGAAAGTGAACAATTAACAAAAGAGAATAAAGAAGAGAATATAGAACAGGATTTTCAAAGATTTATTACTCTGGATGAAGTGTCCAAAGTTTTTGACTTAGATAAGGACGAGCTAAAAAAAATATGCAGCAAATACCCTCTTAGAATTTCAAGTTATTATTTCTCTTTAATAAAAGAAAAAAATGATGGAGTATACAAACAGTGCATTCCTTCTTCTGCTGAAATCTATGATTCTTGCGGGGAAGAAGACCCCTTAAATGAAGAGCCAGAACATCAAAGAAGAGAAGGAGTTCCATCACTATTAATACACAGATATCCAGACAGAGTTTTGTTTAGAGTTTCAAACTCCTGCGCAATGTATTGCAGATTCTGCACAAGAAAAAGAAGAGTGGGTGATGAAAATAAAAATCCAACTTGGGAGGAGATTGCAAAAGCATTGATGTACATAAAAGAACATGAAGAAGTACGAGATGTAATACTTTCTGGAGGAGATCCTCTAATGTTGCCTGTTAAATCCCTGGAAAAAATAATCAAAGCTGTATACTTGATACTTTCCAAAAGAGAAAACAGCATAATAAGGGTAGGGACAAGGATTCCTTGTGTTTTTCCTCAAAGAATAACAGAAGAATTATGTGAAATGCTAAAAAAATATCATCCAATCTATATAAACACACATTTCAATCATCCAAATGAAATAACTCCTGAAAGCAAAAGGGCATGTGAAATGCTTGCAAATACCGGAATTCCATTAGGGAATCAAACAGTTCTTCTAAAAGGAGTAAATGACAATCCAGAAGTCATGAAAAAGCTAATGCTTGGCTTGATAAGCATAAGAGTCAAACCTTACTATATCTATCAGTGCGACCCAGTTAAAGGAGCAAATCATTTCAGGACAAAAGTAGAGAAAGGGCTTGAAATATACAAATCACTAAGAGGATATATTTCAGGATTGTGCGTCCCGCATTTTGTTATAGATGCTCCTGGTGGAGGAGGAAAAATACCTCTTCTCCCAGAATATATATTGAAAATAGATGATGATAAAGTTGTTTTGAAAAATTATGAAGGAAATATACATGAGTATCCTCAAATAAAAGATTATTTATAGATTAAACAATTATGTTGAATTAAATGTTAAAAAACCGATACTTTTAACATCAAGCCAATTTTAACATATACAAATCCTGTGCATCTGAATTAGGTGTTCTATTTCTATGGTCAATCCAAACAATATAATTTCCATCTAATTTTCCTCCGCCCTGATGATTAGAGTTAAGAGTAATTCTTCTTTCTGTATTTCCCTGAATGTTATAGAAGTAAACATCTTCATTATTAGAAGTTTCACCGCTATTCCTATAATCTGTCCAGATTACATTATAATCTGAAAATGAAATTGCACCTCTTGAAACAGGATAAGATAAGTTGAGTGGTTTTTCTTTTCCAGTTAGGATATCATATATATAAATTTCTTTGTTCCCTTCTGCAATCAATCTCTCATCAACCCAAGCAATATAATGATTCCAGATTTCAGGCATACCTTGATATTCTTCATCTGAAGTTATTCTTGTTTTTTTGCCTGTAGCAATATCATAAAGCCAAATATCTTCATCTCCCTCTTCAGCATTTTCATAAATCCAATTTCCAGGACTTGTTTCTGTTCCAACTTGTGAACAATCTTCAGGAACGCAATATTTAGGCCCTTGATAAACAATATAATTACCATCCATCTTAAAATTGCTATCCCAATTCTCTCTTACATCCACAAGTTTCTTTGTTAATTTTGTTTCTACATTATACATCATCAATCTTGGAAGATCTGTATCTCCATATACTTCATTTCTTTCTAACCACGCAACATTCTTTCCAGAAATCATTGGCCATTCATAATAATACCTTATTTTTGCCTCAGTTAAAGAAATTGTTTGCTCAGTAAAAATTTGGTATAATTTAATAGTTGGCCATTCTACATAATTTCCAGTATTTTCATTTAAGACATCATCATTGCCTAAATAAACAATATAATCTCCTTCTATTTGTGGAAATGAACCTTGTCCAATTTTATTCAATTCTTTTGTTTCTAAATTTTGCAAGTAAATATCTCTATTAATATCTTGAAAAGTAACGTATCCATCAGAAACATCAAAGTCTCCAGCAATTAAACCAGAAGTTAATTGAACACTTCCTTCGTTAGAACAATCAACAGGGCAATTTGCATCTGTCTCTTTAATTTCACAAATATCATTTCCACACTCTCCCTCAACAGGAGTTTTAAAAATTACTTCATCAGATAATTTTAATTTATCTGATTTATCATATCTTCTAATAGCATCAGATATTTTCCAAGTGTCTTGTTTTGTTGTTCCTGCAATCATTATTACTTTGCCATTTCCATTATCAAAAACCTTGACAATTGCTTCTCCATAATCAAACTTCCAATCCTTACAATTATATCCTTTTTTATTGGTAATCTTTTCAGAAATTGGGTTTGCACAAGGACCTCCAACAAGAATTAAATTTTTGTTCTCAAAGGAAGTTATTTCGCTTGTCTTCTTTACATAAGAACCCCTTCCTTGATTTTCATTAAGAATTGGAAAAATATCTGAAATCATAAACGCACCAAAAACATCTTCAATTGCTGCATTATCACCATAAACAATAAGAACATCGTCGTAAGAGTTTACAGAAGAAACCATTTCGCTCAAAGTATCTGAGACAGAACTCTCTACTATTTTTTTCTTATTAAATAAATCTCCAAAAAAACCAGCAGAAACAAACATAATACTAAACAAAAAAATTAAACAAATTAAAAATATAAATCTCTTCATATTTAACAAAAGAAAGCACAATTTAAAAAAGTATC
>CAYNWY010000086.1:0-3507 GCA_964401065.1 Candidatus Woesearchaeota archaeon | reverse complement strand
CAAACTCTTTCTTCTCTCCGAGATACTTTGTTGCCGAAGTTGATGAGTGGTGAGGTGAGGGTGAGATGATGAATGAATTAAAATTTGATAAAGATGGAAAACTGATTCTTCCAGATTCAATAAAAGAAGATATAGAAAGAATTAATAGGATAAAAACCGAAAAGAAAAAGTTTACCAAAAAATTAGTTTTAAATTATCTAGGTTCTGAATTTGAAGGTTTTATAAGATGCGAATTTGAGATTAATATCCCACAAGAATTAGAAGAAATAAAAAAGAAAATATTTGAAGTTAGAAACTGGGTAAATAAGAATGTAGGATCAACTGCCAGAATTTGGTTTGAAAAACTACCAGAAGGGTATAGACTTATAATAAGCGGCAGAGGAAATGATAAAAGATGTGAATGGTGCAGATCTTTTAGAACAGCTTTAGACACTTCTTTGTTTGACTCAAAGGTTGCTGCCTATCAAAAAGGCTTTTGTAAATTTGATAAAGATGGAGGATATCAAAAACTAAAAACATTGCAATAAGATGGAAAAACAAAAATGGGAATTTTGGATAAGAATAATGAGTGTAGCTAGGGAGTATTTATCATTAGATAAACTCTCAAAAGAAGCTGAAGATCATAGAAATAGTGCTGAGAAATTATTTAGAGAAGAGCATATAATTCTATCAACAGATACAATCTTAGAAAGATTTTCTGAACTTGAAGATCTTAACAAAGTGGAAATTACTGCAGAAATCATGGATAATCTTAAAGAATGTATCTATGATTACGTATCAAATAAATTTATTTCTGCAATAGTTTTAGGCGGCTTAATAACTGAACGTATTGCTGACAATTTACTTGAAGAGAAATCAAAAATAAGCAGTACGACTAGCAGTAAACTTAGTCAAAGTTGTAAGATTAATATATTGGGGGACGAAGAGATTATAGATCCCAAAATTTCAGGCAAATTACATCAAATACGTAAGATAAGAAATAAATATGTTCACCCTAAACAAAATAATTTAAATACAGAAAAAGACGCTCTTTTAATATTAACAAAGCTTATAGATGTCGTTTACACCATTTATGCTAAACCTGTAGAAGAATCATAACATGCAAAAAACAATAACAGAATCAGAACTTGAAGAACATACTTTAGATATATTAGAAAATCTCGGATACAAAGTAATTAATGGATATGATATTTCTCCAGATGGAAAAAAGCCTGAAAGAAAAACCTATCAGGAAGTTGTTCTAATTGAAAGATTAAAAAAAGCAGTTGAAAAATTAAATAAAAATATTCCTGAAAGTGCAAGAGATGAAGCTGTAAGAAAATCTTTAAGAGTTTTTATTCAAAACCAAATTATTGATAATCAACAATTCCATAAATTATTAACAGAAGGTGTTCCTGTAGAATTTAGAAAAAAAGACCGGCTTGTTGGAGATTATGTTAAATTAATAGATTTTGATAAACCTGAAAAAAACGAGTTCTTAGCAATAAATCAATTTACAATTATTGAAGAAAAATACAATCGAAGACCAGATGTTTTATTATTTGTTAATGGATTGCCTTTGGTTTTGTTTGAATTAAAAAATCCAAGAAACGAAAAAGCAACAATAAACGATGCTTTCCAGCAATTGCAAAATTACAAAAATCAAATCCCTTCCTTGTTTAGATTCAATGAAATTTTAATAATAAGCGACGGGCCACAAACAGAAGCAGGAACTTTGTCTTCAAATAGAGATAGATTCATGCCTTGGAAATCCACCGAGGGTAAAGTCCAGGAAAAAGGTTTGAGTTTAGAAATCTTATGTAAAGGGATGTTAAATAAAAAAACTCTTTTAGATTTAATTAAAAATTTTATTGTTTATGAGAAAGAGGAGAATTTAATTAAAAAACTTGCAGCATACCATCAATATGATGCGGTAAACAATGCAGTGATTTCAACAATTAAAGCAACTAAAGGAAGTAAAAAGGCAGGAATTGTTTGGCACACACAAGGTTCTGGAAAATCTTTATCAATGGTTTTTTATGCAAGTAAACTTGCAGTAGCAAAGGAATTAGAAAATCCCACAATTGTTGTTCTAACCGATAGAAATGATCTTGATGGACAACTTCACGATACTTTTGCAAGATGTTCGGATTTACTCAGGCAAAAACCAGAAAATGCAGATTCAAGAAAACACATTCAGGAATTATTAAAGAGATCTTCAGGAGGAATTATTTTTACAACAATTCAGAAATTCTCTCCAGAAAATGAAGAGTATCCTATGCTTTCAGATAGGAAAAACATTATTGTAATTGCAGATGAAGCCCACAGAACTCAATATGGATTTAGTGCAAAAATTGTAAGAAAAGAAGATAAAGATTTAATAAAATACGGTTATGCAAAATATCTAAGAGATGCCTTGCCAAACGCTTCATTCATTGGTTTTACTGGAACTCCAATTGAGAAAGCAGATAAATCCACTCCTGCAGTTTTTGGGGATTATGTTGATAAATATGATATTCAGCAAGCAGTTAATGATGGGGCAACAGTTAGACTTCTTTATGAAAGTAGATTGGCAAAACTTGGGCTTAAACCAGAAGAAAGAAGAAAAATTGACCCAAGTATTGAAGAATTAACAGAAGGCCAGGAAGATTCAATAAAGGATAAATTAAAGAGTAAATGGGCAAGAATGGAAAAGGTCGTTGGAAGTCCTGAAAGAATTAAAAGAATTGCAAAAGATATTGTTGAACATTTTGAAGAAAAAACTAAAATCCTTGAAGGTAAATCAATGATTGTTGGGATGAGTAGAAGAATTTGTGTTGAACTATATAATGAAATAATTTCTTTGAGACCTGAATGGTATAACTCCGACGATAAAAAAGGAATTATTAAAGTTATTATGACTGGTTCTTCTTCTGATCCTTCTGGATGGCAAGAACATGTTAGAAACAAAAAAACAAGAGAAAGTATTGGAAATAGATTAAAGAATTCTAAAGATGAATTAAAAATAGTTATTGTTAGAGATATGTGGCTTACTGGTTTTGATGCTCCTTGTGTTCATACAATGTATATTGATAAACCAATGAAAGCCCACGGATTAATGCAGGCTATTGCAAGAGCAAATAGAAAATATAAAGATAAAGATGCAGGTTTAATTGTTGACTATTTGGGAATTGGAAAAGAATTGAAAGATGCAGTAATTCAATATACTTCAAGTGGAGGAAAAGGAAAACCCACATTTGATCAAAAAGAAGCAATAGATAAAATGATGGAGAAGTATGAAATTGTTAGAGATATGTTTCATGGATTTGATTACAAAATATTTTTTAAACTTGAACCTAAAAAAAGAATTTTAGTTATTCCAGATTCTGTAGACCATATTTTGAAAGGAAGAGATAAATTAAAAGAAAGATTTTTGAGAGAAACCACTGCATTATTGAAAGCCTTTTCTTTATCTGTTCCAAATGAAAAAGCAATGAAAATAAAAGAAGAAGTTGGATTTTTTCAGATTGTTAAATCTACAATTGTTAA
>CAYNWY010000085.1:0-3522 GCA_964401065.1 Candidatus Woesearchaeota archaeon | reverse complement strand
CTATAAGGAAAATCCCTACAATCACAATTCCTGCAATAAGCACTGTTTTCATTTTTCTACCATTGTAGGTTCTTTTTCTAAAAGAACCCCACCTGCAATTATTATAGTCTTCATTAAAATTCAAGAAATTAAGCATATTTAAGGGTTTTGAAAGTAAATAGAAAAGCTTAAATAATACTATCACTATGATGATAACATGAAAATAGAGTTATTAAATCCCTATGTAATAAAGATTTTAATATCTTTAAGAAAGAAAGATAGCATAAGCTCTATTTCCAAAAGAATTAATTTATCTTATGGTTGGACTAATAAATGGGTTAATGAGTTAATTAAAGAAGGCATATTAGTGAATAAATGGAGAGGAGTTGATTTAAATGAAAAAAATAAAGATTATAAGAACATATTAAAATTTATTAAAGAAAATTTAAATGATGTTAGTTTTTATTATTCTGTTTTAAATTTATTTGGGATAAATTATTGTTTTACAAAAACAGATGCAGTTTATGTCTGGACAGGAGGAAGATATAATATTGCAAGATATAGGGAATTTTATCCAATTTTCATAAAAATAAAAAGAGAATTTTATCCAATTTTCTTAGAATATTGTAAAAAATTGGGATTAAAAATTAATGCAAAGAAAGGGGTTTTTTATAATATTGAAGTCTTAGAGGAATTCAAATCAATAAAAAAAGATGAATTTTTTGTTGAACCCTTGGATGAGACAATTAATTTCATGAAAAAGAATATTTATAATTTTGAACCTGCTTTAGAAATGATTAATGAGATGTATAATAAACAATTAAATATAAAATATAAGGAGGTTAATTATTTATAATGGAGCAGCTGATTAAAAAAGAAAATGAAATCTTTGATATTTTGCAGAAATTTATAGATAAAAACCTGGATTTTATTATTATTGGAGGTTATGCTGTTTCTGCATTCAAGCATAGATTTTCGGTTGATGCAGATATTGTAGTAAAATCAGAAGATTTGCCAAAATTTGAAGATATTCTAAGAAAAACAGGATTTAAGAAAACAATAACAAAAGAACTTGAGAATGTTTATTCCTCTAAATTTATAAGATATGAAAAAGATCAGGCAAGTGTAGATATCTTAATTGACGCCTTGGCGTCAAGGACCACAAATGCCTCTTTTAGTTTTAATCTTATATTTGATAATTCAATAAAGAAGAAAATAACAGGTATTGAGAAAGAGATTTTTGCAAGAATACCCGTTAAAGAGTTATTAATTGCAATGAAAATTCACTCAGGAAGATTAACTGATTTTAGGGATATAGCAGCACTTGCAAAAGACTCTGATATATCATTAATTAAAAAATTTCTTTTTATAGGGGATTTAAAGGTAATTAATGAAAATCTGCATAAATTGAATAGTGTAGTAAATGATAAGAATTTTGTTGATTCTTTCAAAGGAGTTTTTCTTGAAAAGAAGTTTGACATAGACCTTCAGCAGGTTAAGAGAATAAGTGAGTTAAAGAAATAGTTTAAAGATTAATTATCCAAGCAAAATCTCATAAGTTATCTTCCACAGCTTATCCTTGTTATAATTCTACCCATTAACCTATTAGTATCACTCAATATAACACAATTAATCTAAGAGTATCATTATTAAATTACCCAAAATCGGCTATGTGTAATAAGTCAATCTTATGTAAAAAGTCTATTTTTTAATTTTTATTAAAATCACACATATAATTATAGCAATTATAGAAATCCCAAACATAATCCAATTATATGAAATTGTGTGTTGAGTATAAGTAATTTTGATAACATTTATTATGCTCATTAAACCAATTCCTATCCAAAAACTAATACCCCACTCCAACTGTCTTTTATTTTTATTTATCATCTTCTTTTCTTTATTTTATAAGAAAAAATTATATAAAAAACTTTCTGTGTAAAAAGTCAATGATTTTTAAGACTTATTACACAAAAAACCAAAAATCCCAACATTTATAAATATCCCAAACTCCCTGTTTAACAGAGTCCAAAAGATTTAAATAGTACAAAAGTATATTAAAATTGTACCATGGACAAGATAATAAGAACAATATTAGGAGAATGGAAAAGAAAAGAGATACCAACTACACTTCCAAGAGAAATTAACCTTCAGGATTACCTTAATATTAAAGTCAATAAAATTATTGTATTAAATGGATTCAGGAGAGTTGGAAAGACATATATTTTGTATGGATTAATTAATGAACTACTTAAATCAAATTCAAGAGAAGAGATTTTTCATATTAATTTTGAAGATGAGAGAATCCCTCTTAAAACAGAATTTCTGAGCAATTTAATTCCTATTGCAAATGAAGTATTTAGTAAAAAGATTAAATATTTATTTTTAGATGAGCCCCATAATATTCCTAATTGGAGCAAATGGCTTAGGAGAATATATGACAATGAAAATATGAAGATATTTGTTTCAGGTTCTTCCTCAAAGATGTCTGAAGAAGAAATACCCACAGAATTAAGGGGGAGATTTTTGGAACTTAAGATATTCCCTTTATCTTTTAAAGAATTTTTAAAATTCAAAAAACTTAATTTTGATATGAAGTTAATGGAATATTCTGAAGCTGAAAAACCTTTTATTCTTAAAGCACTTACAGAGTATCTTACTTATGGAGGATTGCCAGAAGCAGTTCTTATAGATAAGAGTAAAAAATTAGAATTAGCACAGTCTTATTATTCCACTGTTGTAAAAAGAGATATTGTTGAAAGATATAAAGTAGATAATGAAGAATCTTTGAAAGCACTTATAAAATTGCTTCTGGATTCAAAAGAATATTCAATAAGCAAGAGTTATAATAATCTTAAAAGTTTAGGATATAAAATAGGAAAATCTACTTTGCAGAGATATCTCTCTTACATAGAGAATTCCTATTTTGCTTTCAGTCTTCCCATATTTTCTTATAAAATAAAGGATCAAATGCAATATCCAAAAAAAATATACTTCATAGATAATGTTTTTATTAATGCAATCTCAACCAAGTTTTCAAATAATTTTGGGAGGCTTTATGAGAATATTGTTGCTGTTGAATTAAAAAGGAGAAAAAAGGAGTGTTATTATTGGAAAAATACAGAAAAAGAAGAAGTTGATTTTGTTATAAAAAGTGAAGCAAAAGTAAGTCGGTTAATACAGGTTTGTTATGATATTTCTGATCCTGATACAAAAAAAAGAGAAATTAAAGCCTTATTAAAGGCAAGCAAGGACTTAAAGTGCAATAATCTTTTGGTTATTAATCAGGACTATTCTGGAGAAGAAGATTTAGAATGGTTTGGAATAAAAAGAAAAGTTAAATTTATTCCCCTTTGGAAATGGCTTTTGAAAGAAGAAGTAAAAAGCAAATAAATATTTTATATAATTATCTCAGTAAAGCCCTGCATTGTGATTATAACATTAGTATCTCTTTATCTCAACTTAACCCTTCTTTAGTATCACTATTAAATTACACAAAAAACCAAAAATCCCAACATTTATAAATATTCCTTTCCGCTGTAT
>CAYNWY010000084.1:0-3613 GCA_964401065.1 Candidatus Woesearchaeota archaeon | reverse complement strand
TGTGGTTTTTGATTGTATATTAAATTGGATCTAATTATACTTTTAATCTTTGAAAATTGTTTTTTCATTTTAATTCTGCACTTCAAATTCACCCTGACTTGAAATTCGTCCGCCTTGGTGTTGTCCTGAATAAGTTCTTTTTAATTCTCCTATAACTGGCTCAAAAATAATATTAAACATTCTTGCCCCTAATTCAAACTTGAAATCATGCTGTCCTTGATTTTTAATTCCAAATGCTAATTTCCCAGAATAACCTGGGTCTGTTTTTGTTGCATGAAAACTTATTGCTCCTCTTTGAAGAGAACTTCTTGGAAAAACAAGAGGCATTAAATATCTTGCAGGCGAGCCTTCTTCAAATTTTATCTTTTCAGAAGGAGATGTTATTTTCTCAATTGTTTGAACAATTAAATATTCTCCTGGTTTTATTGTTATTAATTTATTTCCATCTTTTTCTATATCTCCAATTAAAATTGTTTCAGGAGAACTTCTATCTTCTACTCCAAGAAAACTTTTCCCATTTATTTTTTCAACTCTTCCAACCCGCAAATCAAATCCACAACCTTCTGGATTATTTAATTCTCTTTCTGAAAGACCCTCAATTAAATTGTATTTTTTATTTAATTCTAAAATTTTTACTGCTGATAGTGGCATTTTATTTGTATAGCATTACTTCTTTTATTTTTCTGTGAAGAGAATCATCATATTTTCTTAATTTTTCTATATGTTTACAATAATCTCCTTCTGTACAAAATCCAACACTACATTTTGGTTGCAATAATTCTTTAATTTCAGGGATAGCTTTTGCAAGTAAATTTCTTTTTTGCCAGGATGTTTTATATCTTTCTGGTTCGCATTCACTACATAATCTTAATGGTAATTCCAAACCAATTATATTTGCAAGATCGTAATTTTCAATACAAGTAATTCTTGTATTTCTCGGAATCATAAATGCAGCATCTCTTAATGATGCACCACTACCCAATAATTCATTAAATAATTCTAATTGTTTTGCACTATGGTAAATATATGGAACCACTAATTCAGGATTTTTTTTCAATCTATTGTCAATTATTATTGCTTTTTCAATTTTTTCTAATGGAACCTCACAATTTTTTCTTGAATACGAATTTTCTATTTGAGGCATAACCTCCTTTAAGATATTCCATGCCCTTTGAGTAGAACTATATATAGATTCAACACCTTGTCTTAATGTTGCATGTCTTTTTTGTTCAGACCATACCCTGAAAGATAAAGTGTCAAATATTTTTGCTCTTATTGATTCATTATATTCACCTACAAAATCCCTAACATTTAACATACATCTCATCGCATTTTCATAAATCTCGTCTGGGTCTGTTGCATTCCTTGCGGTTTTATATTTTTCTTCAATTTCTTTTAATTTTTTTTTGAAGCCTTGTGTTATATCTTTATGCAATTCTAATAATAATGGTTTTGTTGGAATTCTTTCTTTCTTGATTATATCTGAGACATAATTTTCCATATCTGGGTCTTTGAAAACATTGTAATGAAAATAAGTATCTCTTGGAACTTTTATTCTTTGTCTTAACATGGTTCCCATGCCATTTCTATCTGCAATTTCTGGAATTCTTTTTGCGAGTTCATGTATTTCTTTTGGTAAAAAAGGACCATTTGGGTTTAAGTTATCTTGTATTACTTCAAAGATTATCGTGGCCATTGTATCTAATGGTAGAACCAAAAATAAGTCCGCTGGATTATTATATGCCAATGCTTTGTTAAAACTTTCTATTCCTTCTAATTTTCCAAAAGTTTCTTTAAATCGTTGGCTTTCTCTAAATGCATCTTTTGAAGTTTGTAAATATTTTTTTAAAATATCCTCTTTATCAGTGATATATCGCGGAATAACAATATCACTTATCTGTACACTTCTTCTTCTTCCGCTAGTAACTAAAGACCTTGAAGAAACTAATCCTGTTAGACCAGAGTCTATCATTTTTGTTCCATGTAATCCAAGAACAATTCCAGAGAGTCCGCCCATAGAATGTCCTCTTCCAATTCCCGTCGCTGTTTTTTCAAAAACAATTTCACTTATTGGTTTTTCTGTTTCTTTTACTTTTTTTAATATTTCATCTTCTAATCCATTAAAATTCATCCCTCTTGCTACAAGTGCTTGCCTAAATGAAATTATTTCATCACCTCCAAGAAAACTTCTTCCACATTCTTTTTCGAATATTTTCTTAAGTTTTTCATTTTGTATAATCCCTTCTGGATATCTTCCTAAATCAACTATTTCCAAATCTTCATCTGTCAAAAATTTTTCTCCTTTATATTCAAACATCTAATTAATTTTCTTTCCTCTTTTATAAAAATATCTATACTCAAAACTAGAATTTACTAATTAATCCAAAACCTCCTGATTTTGTCTTTCTCATTTTATTTAAAATATTAGGTAATTCATCTTCTTTTATTATAGCGTCTTTTGGGTCAATAACATGTAATTTTGGGTCTTGAAATAAAACTAAAAGATAACAATGTTCGTTTATTCCAATTAAAATATCTTTATCTGAATTTTTGTTTAATAAAAAATCAGGTTCATTAAATGGCGTCTGATTATACAAAAAAAAATCATAATTAAATTCAAATATTGAAAGTAAATTTTTGAATTTGTCGTCGGAAATTAAGACACCTTTTTCAGTTGGAGTAAGTTGCTGGAATATTTCTCTTTGAGTTTCTTCTATATTATAATTTCTAAGAATTGCCTGCAGACATGATGGAACGCAATAATTCTTTTCTTCCTGAGGTGTTAAACTATATTGTCTCATTATTATTTTATAGAATATAAGTGTTTAAAAAATAAGTTGTTATTTTGTTATATGGAAGAATTGTTAAAAGAAGACAAAGAATTTAAAAAAACATTAGAAACTTTAACGAGATATGGTTTAATAATAAATGTTTCTGAAGGAGAGATTGGAACAAGACCTTCTTGGGAAGAATATTTTATGGCTATTGCAATTGATGTGGCGTCCCGTTCTTCCTGTAAATATGTTAATGCTGGATGTGTTATTTCTGATCCGAGTAATAATATAATTATTGGAAGTGGTTATAATGGTGCTGCTTCTGGTTTTGATAATTGTCTTGATGTTGGTTGTCAAAAAGACGCACTTGGTTTGGTATATGAGGAATCTTTGAATTCTGGAAATTGTGAAGGGGTTCATGCTGAAATGAATGCAGTGGGAAATTTAACTAAAAGAGACAATGATAAGGGAATAAATGTAACAAATACTATTTTTCCTTGCCATACTTGTGCTAAAAATTTAAAACCTTATGGTTTACAAAAAATTTTATTTAAGGGAGTTTATTCAACAGATGAATTTGAATCTACTGTTAGATATTTGAAAAAAGGAAATGTTAGAGTTGAAAGATTAAATATGAGTCCTGAAAGGTGGTTTGATATTGGAACAAGATGGCTTCCAAATTTAAAATTCGGTGTTTGGGAACCTGAAGAAAGGGAAAGAATTTTAGAAATGAAAAAGAAATTCAGTATATGATTAAGAAGCAAAAAAGTTCCCTGATAATCGTTAAAATACATTCAAATCCATCCAACCAACAACGCCACACCGACGAGGAATAGCAG